>JACQNJ010000001.1 GCA_016203115.1 Candidatus Woesearchaeota archaeon | reverse complement strand
TCTTCCTTGCTCAAGTCATTTAGTTCTTTTGGGGTTTCCATTCGTTCCTCACTCCAACACCCAAGAGTTAGTAGTTGAAACTACTATTTGTTATTTTCGGTTAACTAAACGGATACAAAATTTAGTAAAGTTTATATAATTTAACAATAGTTAATATTTATGCCTCAACTTGATTTATGGGGGGTCTTAGTCACAGCTGTTGTTTCTATGGTAATTGGGGCTTTGTGGTATTCCCCTTTACTGTTTGGAAAATTATGGATGAAATTAAGTAAAGTAAGTGAGAAAGAAATTCAAAAAATGCATAAGAAAAGTGGAACTACAAGAGGCTATGTCTTAGCATTTTTGAGCACTCTTGTTATGAGCTATGTCTTAGCTTATTTTATCGGGTATGTAGGAGCTAATGCTGTTTTGGATGGAGCAGTTGTGGGATTTTTGTTATGGCTGGGATTTATTGCTACTGTGAGTTTAGGAACTGTACTTTGGGAAGGAAAGTCTTTCAAATTGTATGTTTTAAATAACATGCATCATTTGATTTCTTTAGTTGTTATGGGAGCTATCTTAGCTACTTGGAGTTAAAGGTAATTTTAAAAAGAATCTTATTTTATTATCCTTAGGGAGGGATGTGAATGGTACATAAAGAATTAGTCTTATTCAGATTAGAAGGATGCCCTTACTGCAGGAAAGCAGAAGAAGCATTAAAGAATAAAGGAGTTAAATATAAGAAAATAGAGGTAATGCCTGCCCATGAAGACAGAAAAATTTTAAAACAAATATCTGGGCAAACTTCAGTGCCGGTTTTATTGCAGGTTATAGGTGCTAAAGATCAGGACGATGAAATTATACAACTATTAGAAGAAGAATACTAAAATGAGTTTACAAGACAAAATTGATGATATGTATGATTTCTCTTTTGAATTTAGAATAGATGGGAGAAGTTTTATTAAAGAGTTATTGGAGAATTATTTCCTTTATAATTATAACCGAGACAAGAGTGTTTTTGAGATTCGTGCAAGAGAGCAGGAAAAAGATGAACCTTACAGGGCTAGTGAAACTTTTTATGAAGAATTAATGAGGCAAGATATAACAATAAGAAGCGCTACTGAAGCTGAATTAGGGGCAGGAGTTTTAGGGCAATATGATCCCAGAAGCAATACGATACTTTTATTATACAGCTTAGCTGCTGATGAGATGAGAAGAACAAGAGATCATGAAATGAAGCATTATGAGAGAATGAGCCAAGGAATGAAGTCATATGACAGAGGAAAAGAAGAAGATGAAACAAGAAGAGCAACCGGTACCCTTGAGCCAGGATACGCTTAAATTTTTAAATGAGCTTGAAGGATATGGTATTAGTAATTATATGTTTAATATCCCTAGAGAAACTGCTGAATTTTTATTTAGATTGTTAAGAGGGAGAGATCCTTACAGAATTTTAGAGATAGGAACATCTAACGGATATAGCACTTGCTGGATGGGATTAGCCTGCTCTGATGCCAAGATTACAACTATTGAAAAAGATTCTAAGAAAATAAAATTAGCCCAGGAAAATTTTAAAAAACTGAAATTGAAGAATATTGAAATCCTAGAAGGAGATGCCTTAGATATTTTACACAGATTAAAAGAAAAATTTGATTTTGTTTTTATTGATGGAACTAAAAATGAATATGTTGAATACTTAAAAGCTTTAAATAAGAAGTTAAATAAAAATGCAATAATTGTTGCTGATAATATTCATTCCCATAATATTACAGACTATGTTGAAATGGCTAAGGCGAGGTATAATTCCAAAACTTTAGATATAGGAACAGGTTTAGAGGTAAGCTATGTTTGAGCATAATTTAAGCCCCTTTATTTTTGAAATTAATGGATTTGGCATTAGATGGTATAGCCTTGTATACATTTTTGGATTTTTGCTGAGCATTTATTTTTTAAAAAAATATAAAAACAGCCTAAAAATTCAAGATGAAGAGATATATGACTTTATTACATACTTAATTCTTGGGGTGGTTATTGGAGCAAGATTATTTGAGGTTCTAGTGTGGGAGCCTCGTTATTATTTTAACAATTTAGCAGAAATAGTAAAAGTATGGCATGGAGGTATGAGCTTCCATGGAGGATTGATTGGAGCTGTTTTGGCCACTTATATCTATTGCAGGAAAAAGAAGTTTGACTTCTGGATTTTTGCTGATTTACTAACAATCCCTGCAGCTCTAGCTTTGGCCTTTGGAAGAATTGCAAATTTTGTAAATGCTGAACTGATTGGGACTGTAAGCAATTCTAATTGGTGTGTTGTTTATCAAAATTCTGATGGATGCAGACATCCTTCACAACTTTATGCTGCTGCTTACAGATTTGTATTGTTTTTTTATTTGGTATTTATGAACAAGAAAAAATTTAAAGCTGGATTTTTATTCTGGAACTTCATATTTTTAGAATCTATTGGGAGATTTACTGTTGATTTCTACAGAGAAGACAGGTTATATTCTGGATTGAGTATAGGACAATGGAGTAGTATTATTTTAATTGCTATTTCTTTAATTTTCTTTATTAAAAGATATAAAGAGGATTTGAAAAAGCTGTTTGGAAAAGGTTAAAAAGAAAGGGGCATCTATTAATCTTATGGAGTATAAGCAAGTTATTTTAGTTAGAAAAGATTTGAATATGGACAAGGGAAAGATGAGTGCTCAATGCGCTCATGCTTCTGTTGATGCTGTTTTAAAATCAGATAAAGATGTTGTAAAGAAATGGAGGTTTCAGGGAATGAAGAAATCTGTATTAAAAGTTGAAAATAAAAAAGAACTTTTAAATTATTTACAAATTGCTAAGGATTCTGGCTTGAAAACCTCTTTAATTACTGATTCTGGAAAAACCTTTTTTCATGATACTTCCACTACAACCTGTTTAGCTATTGGGCCTGATGAAGAAGGCAAGGTAGATAAGGTTACTGGGAATTTGAAGCTATATTAGAATAATAAGAGGTGTTGTTAAATAGTTAATTCTGTTGAGCCTTTTATATGCTTGGGAAAATAGGGACAATTCAAGCAACAATTGCCGCAACACTGACCTTGAGCCAACAATTGCTCGTGAGTCATTGGTATAGGCTCCATGACTGAAATAAAGTCGATAGGTTAATATACTTTCTTTTTTTACATGAAATATGCCTAAACTTATGCAGGAGAAGAGAATTACTAGAGAAGGTTTACGCAATTCTAATGAAAAACTTGTTACATATGAAAGGGCTGTTGCATATTTGAGAGGAAGAGCTGCTTTTAGAGATGGAATCTATGGTGTTGATTCTAAAAGAGATTATAGCATCTCAGAAAGCATGAGAATTTTAAATACAAGTGCGAGGTATATTGAATCTTTAACTAGAGATGGAGTTATTAAACTTAATGATGGTCTTGTAGATGGATCTTCTTTGCTTTCTCTTTGCAGAGATGTTGCTTCTGGTCTAGAAAAAAAAGTTGCAAGAACAGATACACCTACTGCAAGTGTAAAAAGAAGTGAAGAACCTGCATATGGCAGCGATAATGGTTTAGCAACCTACCTTCGAGATATAAAACATTCTACGCCTTTGTCCAAAGGAGAAGAAGTGGAATATATGAGAAGGATAAGAAGAGGAGATACTAAGGCAAGAGATATGTTTGTAGAGGCTAATTTGAGGTTTGTCATTACAGTTGCTAAAGGATATCAAGGATTGGGACTCTCTCTCCTTGAATTGATTAGCGAGGGAAACCTAGGATTAATGAAAGCTGTTGAAAAATTTGATGAAACTAGAGGGTTTAAATTTATTTCTTATGCTGTGTGGTGGATAAGACAATCAATTTTGCAAAAGCTGACAGATTCTAGAAGTGTAAGGGTGCCCATGAGTGTACATAATGATTATCTTAGATACAGTAGTGTTATTAGAGATCTAGAAGATGGTAAAGGCACTGATAATCCCTGGAGATTAGTAGAGGATGTAGCGGATAGATTATGGATAGACCCGGAAAGAGTTGAACATACGTTTCTCTCAACACAAACAGAGATTTCATTAGATCATTTTTTAATAGATGATGAACCAGACAACACTTTTCTTGATATTCTTCCTGATGATTCTCAAGAGGCTCCTGATGAAAGTGCGAATAGGGATTCTGTAGAGAGAAGAATAAGAGAATGTATGCAAGATTTAGATAAAAGAGAAGTAAGGATTCTTGGTTTATACTTTGGGTTAAATGGGGAAAGACCTTTTACCTTAGATGAAATAGGAGAGATGTATGAATTAACTCGCGAGAGAATAAGACAGATTAAAGAAAAAGCTCTTGGAAAAATGAGACATCCTTCAAGGCTTCGAGTATTAGCTGAATGCAAGGATTATTCATGACGCAATGCTTCTACTGGATTTAACTGAGAAGCCCTGTATGCAGGAAGAACACCTGATATAATCCCTGCAATAAAAGCAAAGAATAAACCAAAAAGCATTAATTGAGGGTTAATAGTTACTAATAATTTAAAACCTGCTTCTGTTGCATATTGGCCAATTCCTAAAGATAATAATGTGCCTAATACTACCCCAAAAATGCCTCCGACAAAACCCATTAACCCTGATTCTATCAGGAATATTTTTAATATATCGGAATCTTTTGCGCCAATTGCTTTCATAACTCCAATATCACGAGTCCTCTCCAAAACCGATGTATACATAGAATTCATGATACCAATACCTCCTACAACTAATGAAATTGCAGCTATTCCAACTAAGACTGCTTGGACTATTCCTAGAACCTGGCTTATCTGCTCGAGAATTTGAGTAGGGGTCACTACATTGAAATTTTCATCCCCTCTTTTATCTTTCAATAATCTCTCTAATTTCTTTTGGACTTCCGGGATATTTGATCCTGGCTTTACTTGAGCACTAATAAAATCTATCTGGTCTCCTGATTTAAATATTTCCTTGAAAGTATCTAAAGGAATGCTTATTGCACTGTCATCTTGTTGATTGCCGACTTCTTCAAAAATACCTACAACTTTGAATTCTTTTCCATTAATCTTTATTTTATTATTAATCCTTATCTCTTTTTTGAAAAGTTTTTTTGCCGCTCTTGAGCCAAGAATTGCATCGTAATGATCCCCTTCTTTAAGGTAACGGCCTTTTTCTAAAGTTCTTGTATCCGCGAATAGCTCAGCAGATTCTTTTGGCTGACCTCCAAAAATAATTGGAAATTTTGACTCACCCTTGTATTCCACTGAGCCTGGTTTTGCTATAAATGGAGCTACAACTTTAAATTCCTGGATTTTTTTTACTGTTTCAACATCTTTTTCAGTTAACCCTATTGATAATGAGCCAGGACCTTGAAATGTTGCTGCACTAACAAGAATTTTATCTGAGCCAAAGCTTTCAAATTGTTCAGCTATAGAATTTTGCAATCCTAAAGATAAGGAGATTAAAGCAATAATTGAAGCTATGCCTATTATAATCCCGATTATTGTTAACCATGACCTCACTTTCCTGTGGGTGATGTTGTTTACTGCTAACTTAAAGTATTCTAGAATCATTGTTTCTTCTTAATCCTTTTATAAATGAAGAAAATTATTAAAGCTATTATTACTACTGTGATTATTAAAGGAGTTTTACTATTCTTAATTAAACCTAGCTGTTTTGCTTCTTCGGGTGAATATGTTTTTACTTCTAAAGGATACACTTTTTTGTATTCTTTATTGAAAACATCCTTATAGGAAATTTCTAGTGGCATTGCTTGAATACTTTCTTTAATCAATATTTCTGCTTCAATTGTTTCAAAATCATCAGGCTCAATATTGCCTATATAGAACGTGTTTTGTGTCAGGATTTCATAACTTGATAATCTTGGAATTTTTGCAATTAAAAATTTTATCTCTCCATCTCCTGTATTAGCAAGTCTTATTACTATTTTTCCTCTTTCATTTACTGTGGTTATTGTTGACTCTTCAATTCCCACATCTAATCTAGGATTTGATTTTACAGTTATGCTTGTAAAAGTCTGGATATCTTGATTTTCTGCCGTTATCCTTACTGGTATTTTGTAGATTCCTGGTCTTGCATCCGGCAAAGATTCTAGTTCAAACACTGCTAACCCTTTTTCATCATTATCAATTTCATCTATAAACTGCTCTGAGGACTCTTTTGGAGCAAATGGCAGATTTGTTAAATCCAAAAATACCCTGATATCTTGTATGTCTTTGCTGCCATCATTCTCTAAAGTAATGCCTAAATTTATTACTTCTCCCTGTTTTACTTCTTCTGGATTCTTTGATACTGATTCTACTGTTAATGTAGAAGCTGAAACTAAAGGCACTAGCAATAATACTAGTATTATCATTATTATTTTTCTCATCTTAATTTTCCTCCGCTATTTTGCTATTAAACCATCCCTTATTGTTATAATTCTTTTTGCTCTTTTCGCGATATTTTGATCATGAGTAACGATTAAAACAGTTGTTCCTTTCTTGTTTAGCTCCAGCAGAAGATTAATTATTTCTCCACCTGTTTTTGAATCTAGGTTTCCAGTGGGCTCATCTGCCAAAATTATTTCTGGATCATTTGCTAATGCACGAGCAATTGCAACTCTTTGCCTTTGGCCTCCTGATAACTCTGGAGGAAGATGATCCATTCTGTCTTGAAGACCTACTAACGCGAGCAATTCTTTAGCTTTCTGTTTTTGCTTTGTTTTGTTTAGATCTTGAAAAAGCATAGGAAGCGTAACGTTTTCTAATGCTGTTAATGAGGGTATCAAATTAAAAGTTTGGAATATGAATCCTACTTTTTTCCCTCTTAGTTGGGCTATGTTAGAGTGTGATAATTTTGTGATGTCTACATCCTCTATAAAAACTCTGCCTTCTGTCGGCAGATCCAAAGAACCTATAATCTGCATTGCTGTTGATTTTCCTGAGCCTGATGGACCCATGATAGCGACTAATTCCCCTTTATTTACTTCAAAGGATATCCCATTGAGAGCATTGACTATGACATTGTCTAGATTATAAGACTTCTTTACGTTTTGTAGCTGAATTACTTTTTGCATATGTTTAGAAAGCCTGAATATTGCTTTATAAATGTTTTTATTTTAGTTATTTAAAAGTAGTTAATAAATAAAGCTTTTAAAGATTTAAATCCAAAAGAATGATATGAGAAAGCTTTTTTTAGGTTCTCTTTTAGTACTTATCTTAATATTAAGCGGATGTGGAGATGGAGAAATGACAAGCAGGACAAAAGCAATAATTGAAACTAATATTGGAAATATGGAATTTGAGCTGTATAATGATTTGGCTCCTGAAACTGCAGAAAACTTTGAGAAATTAGCTGAAGATGGATTTTATGATGAAGCAAGATTTCACAGAGTTATTAAGAATTTCATGATTCAAGGAGGAGATCCTTTAACTAAAAATACTGATTTAAAACAGTTTTGGGGAACTGGAGGACCAGGATATGCAATTAAAGATGAATTTGTTAAAAATCTAAGACATGATAAAAAAGGGATTTTATCCATGGCTAATTCTGGACCGAATACAGGTGGAAGCCAATTTTTTATAACTTTAATTCCGACGCCCTGGCTTGATGATAAGCATACTATTTTTGGCAAACTTACAGCAGGAGAGGATATTCTAGATAAAATAGGAAATGTAAAGACTGATGAAAATGACAGACCTGTTGAAGATGTTATTATCAATAAGATTGAGATCTTAAAATAAAGAAAGAGATGATATTTTAAATTAAATGATCAAAGGTCTAATTCTTCATGTCTACTCATCATTGCTCCCCAGGGGGAGTCTAAAGCGTATCTTAAAAGAATTAAATCCAACCTATCAACCATTGGTTTAAACGGTCTTACTCTTGCAGTATCTACTCCTGCCAAATTTCCAGCAACTATATCTGTTAAATATGAATCCCCTACCATTAAGACTCTTGGCTGTGTTGGAACTCTTTTAGTGACAATATTCCAATCAACAACAGCCCTAATAACTAAGGGATCTGGCTTGTCATAATCATGTTCCACATCAAAAAGAAGAGCACCATTAAGTGCTTTTTCAGATGTTTGGTCATTAAAAGTTCTTGAATATGGCAGGTAACTAATAACCCTTAATCCTCCTCCATCTAACCTCAATAAATCCGGGTCTCCAAACCCATGAAGTCTAATCATCTTACTTATAGGCATCAAATCTCCATAAACATCTCTAATACCTAAAAAGGTTCTAAAAGAAGAATTAGAAACAATTTCAGATTTATGAGCTATTCTTTGCAAAGTTTTCTCAAATTCCGGAACTCTTTGAGTGTCGTGATATGGCTGGAGAGTACAATCTCTATCCAATAAAAACAAGTCATATTCTGATTCTAAGTCTCCTAAATCATTGACAGAATCCAATCTATGAGTAACTCTAAAATTCTCAGGTTTAAGATAAATACCCCCACTTCTCACAGATTTAAAGAAATGCCTAAGATAGTGATCCATATAAAAAAGAGCACAAAAAAGCATTTAAAGGTTATTGTAAAAAAATTCACAATGATGAATTCGGAAATTAGTTGACACTCCCTCTTAATTTGCTGTATTCAGGAAATCCATAGCTTATTTTAAATAAAGTAATGTTTAAAAGCTTTTTTTTCTAGGTTTTATTATGAATTACAATCTCTATAGATGGATAGTTCAGTTTAAAACTCCTGAACAGGCTAGAGCAGCAAGAAATTCTTTAGCTGAATTATTAGGATATCCTTTGGAGAAAGAAGGAGAGATAGTAGAAATGGACAGAGGAGACTTGTTAGTAATAGAAATTGCAAAATGGCAGACAATAGACCTACAAGTAGGTTATGCATCGCAGAATGGCAGCCCTCTTTTGAGAAAAATTAGAAAGCAATTAGGAAGTCCGGATGAAAGCGATGTCATTATGGAAGACATTGTAAGGAGGTTTATGTAATACTAGTATCTCACTTTTTTTATAAGATCAAGGAAGCTAACCCTAAGAATGTAAAGAAACCTATAACATCAGTTGCTGTTGTAATAAAAATTGTTGCCGATGATGCTGGGTCTTTCTTGAAATGTTTCATGATTAGGGGGACTATTGCTCCGAAAAATCCTGCAGTCATGAGATTGAACATAATTGCAACTCCAGTTACTATCCCTAGAACCAAATTTTGATTAAAAGTTAAAGCGACCATTGCAACTAGGGCCCCGTTGATAATGCCATTGATTGCTCCTGCTATGACCTCATTGATTATAACTTTACGAGCTATCCTCAGCTCAATTTCTTTCAAAGCCAGGCCACGAACAACAACTGCTAATGTTTGAGTGCCTGCATTTCCGCCCATTCCTGCTACTACAGGCATGTATGCTGCTAACAAAACAAAAGAGGAGATTGTATCCTTGAATAAGCCGACTACTGAAGCTGCCAAAAATGCTGTTGCCAAGTTTAGAATTAACCATTTATAACGATATTTTACTTTTTTATAAGCTGAGTCATGTATGCTTTCTTCTTCACTTACACCTGCTGACTCATATAACTCCCTAGTGGATTCTTTATTCATTAGTTTAATAACATCATCTGAGTAAATAACACCTAAGACTTTTTTATTGCCATCCAAAACAACTATTTTATTTCCTGGATGTTTTTTGAATACTCTAAGTACTCTTTTTTCGTCTTTATCATGCTTAATTGTAGGAACTTTTTCAATGTAATCTTTTATTTTTTCTGTTTTTTTGCGTAAGGCAAAAACATGACCTGGAAGCTCCCCCACTAATATGTCCTGCTTGTCTACTACTAAAAGAGTAGGAAACTTTCCTGTTCTTTTTTCATGCTCTTGAATTATATTTGAAACTTGACTGAAGTTTAGGTCATTGCTTATTTTTACATAGTCCAAACTCATAAGACCTGCAGCTGTTCTTGGGTTGAATGTCAATAGAAATTCTACTTTTTTTCTTGTTTCTGGACTCAATTCAAAAATGACACTCTTTCTTTTCTTTTGATCTAGAATATTCTGCAAAATATCTGTGCTTTCATCAGGAGCTAAATAATGAATAACATTGACTATTTCTTCTATGTTCAGCTGGTCTAGAAGTTTTTGTTGGACTATCTTAGACAGCCCTAAAAGGACAAATCCTCTTTTTTCAATGGGTATTTCTTTTAAAATAGATTTTTTTGGAGAAGATATCAACCTATAAGAGATATCATTTTGCACTGCTTTTTTTGTAGTCATGCTGTGTTTAATTAAGCACTTTCTTATAAAACCTTCTTTTATCTAGACAAAGGATCTGAGATAAGAGCATATGTTATATCTTTAACTGACCTATACATTTCTTTTGGGGTGTTACTTTCAACTAAGAGTATGGCCCCACCAATACATAAAGTTGAGAGTACAATAGCAGGTAAGACATAATCTCTAAATTCCGGTTTTTCTCCATCTAATATTTTTGAAGCTAATCCCATATTTTTATAGAAACATTAATGCTTAAATATTTTTTTATTTAAATTTGCAAATAGTTAGATTTTTAAAGGATTCTTTTAACCTAATTATTAGGACGACCATAGGGACCTGGTTATACCCGATCCCATATATTCATTGTTGTGGCAATGAGTAGGGGATCTCGAACTCGGATTAAGTTGAGGATTTACTGGACTTACGAGAGAGTCAAGCAGGTCTCCGTTCCATGTTGTACTCTATTTTCATAGGGGAATCATGGAAAGTTGTCCGCCCTTTTACCTTTATAGAAAGATATATTAATCGGTTTTGTTTAGTTCTAACAAATTGTTATCTTCCTTAAAAGCTATAAAGAAACAAAGTGTAAACTTATCACCCCAAAAAGCTAGAATATTAGGACATTTATTTTTTGATGGCTCTGTTTTTGTTAGCGATTATCACTACACTATAAGCTATATCAATAGCTCTGAGAAGTTGGTAAGACAATTTATATCAGATGTTGGTAGAATCTACGGATTGTATCCTTCATCTTTTGAAATTGGTAATGGAAGTTGTATTTCATTCTTTAGGGTTAAGTACTTCTCAAAAATGTTGTACCAAGATGTTAAAAAGTATTCAAGTTCATATTCAACTCGTGATATGAAGCATATTCCTTTTAAGATACTAAATGGAAACAAAAATATTAAACTAGAGTTCTTAAGAGCATTTTGGGAAGATGAGGGTTCTATAACAGTAAAAAATAGGTTTAAAATAAGTGCTGATCTTAAAAGTTATACTTTTATAAGACAACTAGGTACTCTTCACAAACAATTGGGTATTGATTATGGTATATCAGAGTATACTCAAAAAGACCAACAATATTATAAGCTATTTTTGAAGGTGAATAGAAATAACATTAAGAAATTTTTTGATCTTGGATTATTTAATTTATCCATTGTTAGTAAAGGTGAAAATGCAGGTCTTAGAAAGTCTTATATCTTAAATCGTATTGTAAATCTTAGGAGTTATATTTAACGGCTAAAGTCTAATTTTAAAGCTTGATAGTTTCTGATTTATAATCTAATATAATTAAGCATATACCCTATTTTCGTCTTCCTTAAATCCTTTAAAGTTAATAAAGTTACATGTTTTTTCTACGAAAGAATTTTTGTCAAATAATGTAAAACAAGGATTCGTGTTAATGGTATAATTGTATATTTCATTTACTTCTCTGCTTGTTAATTCCACATATGTTTTGTCTACTTTTCCTTCTGGATTGCATTTTCCTTTCTTTCCCAGAATTACAAAATCAGTTGATTCGTATAAAACTGGAAATTGTTTGATGAATTCTTTGTTTCTTGTCCATTCGGGCTCTGGTGTTTTATAAAAAAGAATAATAAAATTTCCTTCGTATATACGCTTTTGTAGCAATTCTTTTCTTGGGAATATTTCTGTTGTTTTCCCTAAGTAATTTAACATTACCCATTCATTAGATGAAACTTTACAATGTTTTATGTTTAACTCATCTAACTTAGATATTGCGTTTTTGTAAATTTCTTCTGAATTGCCAATTGATAAAGAGGACATTATTGAAGAGTAGGATAATAGGATTATAATCAAACATGCTAGAAATAACTTTTGAGATTTATTCCTTATTGATTGCATTCCCACAACCGAAAAATAAGCCAAAGGCAATGCTAAAGGAAATAAATATCTAATTACTTTTAAAGGTGTTGTGTAAAACTGGTATAATGTTAAGATTCCAATTAATAATATTAAAGCACTATTTTTGTTTCTCCAGTTTTTTATGTATAAGATTATTCCTATAATTGAAAGAAGAATTAGTGAACCTGAGAGCCATATTAAATCCAATAAACTTATCTGTATGCTTATGTATTCCCTGAATTTAAAGCCTATTGCATAAAGATCTGCAAATGAAGTGAAGAAATTTTTAGTTTTGTAATAATTATAAATAAACCAAGGGATAAATGGCAGAATAAAGAAAATACTGTTTTTTATTATTCTTTTTACATCTTTATTTATAAAAATTAAAATTATGAAGATAATAAAATTATATCTAGTCAATGCGGCCAGACCCAGAAACAGTCCTGCATAAGGCTTTTCTTTTATTGAAGATATTAAAAATAATTCTAGCAGAGATAACGACAATAATTCTGTTCCATTAATCAAACCATGAAGCAAGACAAGAGGGGACAAGGAAAAAAGGTAAAATAATTCCTTATTTATCTTTAAAGAATCTGCTAATTTAATTGATGTATAGAAAAATAACAATGAAACTAATGTTATAAATAAATATCCTGCCACAGACCAGCTAAAAATGCTTAAAACAGAGATTATTAAAGGCATTAGTGGAGGTCTGTAATGTTCATAATAGCTACCTTGCCCAAGCCAGTATTGAGCATTTAGTGCATAAGAAGCGAAGTCCCAGGAGAAATTAGCTGAATGCTGGTAAATAAAGAAAGATGTTGAAATTAGAAATAAAAAAATTATGAACTTATTTTTTAATAAAACTTCTCTTAATCCCACCATATTCTTTATTAAATAGAATCATTTAAATAATAATATAGTATAATTTTTAAAAAAAGAGGCAGAATGAAATTACTATTTGACAAAGAGTTTGATGAGATTTTATCAGGGCAAGTAATTTCCTTGATTGGGGGATTAATAGCCGGAATTTTATTGGCTGTTTATACTGATAATTTACTATTAATACCGGCAATGTTTATTTTAATTCCTGGATTTCTGGAATTAAGAGGCAATATATCCGGTTCTTTAAGCTCCCGATTAAGTTCTGGACTGTTTTTAGGAGTTATTAAGCCGAAAATTAAGAATGATCACCTGCTTAATGGAAATGTTATAGCCTCTTTTATCCTGACTATTTTAATCTGCGCCATTTTGGGGCTATTAGCTTTTCTTTTTGAATATATCTTATTTGGCATCTTTTACATTAAAATAATTTTTATAGCTGTATTTGCAGGATTTATAGCTAATGCGATGCTCATACCTCTTTCCGTGTATTTCACTTTTTATCTTTTTAGAAAAGGACACGACCCCAATAACTTTATGGGAGCTATTCTTACTGCTTTTGGAGATGTCGCTAGTGTAGTGTCTTTGATTTTTGTGGTGATGATACTATGAGCTTGAAGCACAAATTAATGAGGCTGAGAAAAGTAAGGAAGTCAAAATATCATCCCCTAATAAAACACGTGCATAAAAAACACAATATCTCTAAGAGGACTTTGTTTTATGTCAAAGAGTATTGCACTCATACTAATGTAACATCTGTTATTATAAGGGAAAGCCTAATTGTGCTTATATTTGCCTCTATAATCAGCTCTTTTGGAGGGTTTGGCCTGGAAAAATGGAAAGATCACTTTCTTGTTTTATTACCCATACTTATTTTGTTCCCTGTGCTGAACAGCATGATTGGGAACTATGGAATAATTTTTTCATCGAAATACAGCACAATGCTGCATGAAGGAAAGATAGAAACACATCCTTTAAAATCAAAAGAGTTAATGGGGCTATTTTATCACATGATTATAATTGGGGTTTTTACTGCTACACTTGCTTCTATATTCGCTTTAGTATTTGCCGGATTAAGGGAGTTTAACGTCACTCCAGATGTAACTTTAAAGATTATTTCAATATCTCTTCTAGACTCTTTGCTTATGATTGCTTTACTATTTTCCCTGTCAATACTTCTGGGAAATTATATATACAAGAAGAAAGAAGATCCTAATAATTTCTTGATACCGATATTAACCTCTATCGCTGATTTTTTCAATATAATTGTACTTATTGGGCTAGTCTTATTGTTTTTTTAAGAAATAATAACTTTTGTGTTTATTGATTGACCAGGCATACCTTTTTCAAAATGGACTCTTAGAAGGCCTTTATTCCCATGAGTTGTTTTAATAGTTCCCTTAATCTGCTTTTTTAATTTTCCAGGAGAAGTCCAAACTAATGTTTTGCTAACGAATTGAGAGGCTTTTTCTTTTGTATTGCAATCTGGAGCTTCTACAATCATTTGGGTAGAATATATAGTTCTTCTCCCTCTTCTGAAACCAACAATTGTGCCTTCCATGATAAAATCTTTATAAAGTGGGATTTAAAAGGTTTATGATTGGAACTCCCCACCGCCGGATTTGAACCGACAACCTCCCGGTAACAGCTGGCTATCTTTCATTTATGGCTATTAGCCTTATCGGATAGCGGATCTACAGCCGGATGCTCTACCGCTGCTCACAGCCATAAGCTATATAACTGTATTGAGCTAGATGGGGGATTGTGGGGAGCTAATGAAAAGATAACAATTTCAATTTTTAAATATATTTATTTTGAAGAATTCCCCTTTTTCTTGGATAAAAATGTGTTGCCTGCCTATAAAGGAGATTGTAAATTTTAAGACTTTCCCTTTGGAATAGTCTAGAAAGAGTAAATACTAGTGTTGCATATCATTTATTTGATCAACTAGCAATTCAAGGTCGTATTGCTGTTTGTTATTCTGGAGACAAGAAAGTAGATATCAAATTTGGCAGATAACTTTTTGTAGAAACATTTAATAAGAAAAACATATTCTTTATCGGATGGAAAAGCTGGACATGATGAGTTTGTTTTCCACTAACTTTAATGAGGTGAGGGATTTTATTAAGAATTTAAAGGAAAGAGCTTTTCAGTATAGAGATTCTCCTTTAGTGCCATTGTATGATTTTGGGAAGAATAATGCTTCCTGGCTCAATGAGAGAATTGATTTTCTAATTCACACTGCAAATAAGCTAGAAAGTTCTTACTGCAGTACTATAATTTTTGCATTAAAGGATATTCAAAATGATGTTTTTGTACTGGCTTTAGAGGTTGATTCTGCAAATAGGGGTCATAAAGAGTCTAGAGGAAAAATTCCAATATATGCAGGTAAGATCTACAATAATATCTTAACTGTTGAAAGATATGTTCGGGCTCTTAAGAAATCAAAGCTTTGAAATTTGAACTTCATCTGCTATTTTTTGAAGTCTTATACCTGTTTTTAATTCTGCTGTTGTAAATTGTATTCCATTAGGAATGTCTGTAGCTAACTGTTCAAGCACCTCTAATCCTACAAAGTTTATCACAATTTCACGCTTTTCTGATGCGCCGATTTTTCCTATCAAAATTGAATAATCTTCTCCTTTAAGCTTTGCAGGCAAATCTACATTTCTTGAATATCCATTTTCAACAAAAGATGCTATGTTGACCTCGTTTTTTACTAATCTTGCAAGATCTTCTGCTGTCTGGACGTTTTCCCTTTCATAACTGAGCTTGAGGTAATATGAGGATATCCCTAAGAAAACCATGAGCAGGACCACTGCTATGCCTACAAAGGTTACAAATTCTATTGCTACTTGCGCCTTATGCTTTCTCATCATCATCTGTTCTAGAACTACATTGCGGGTCTATAGGAAGGTAAGGAGGGTGTATCATCGGATCTAAGTCTACTTTATTGTCTCCATCGTTATCAATGTCATCAGAACACATTGCACACTGCCAGGCTTTGTTTTTGCAGATAAGGCCACAAGGAGACCTGCAGTTATATGCTGAGCAGATAGCCCCTGTGTTTTCAGAAATCTCTCCATCTTTGCAGATGATATCCACTGAAACTCTGTCTCCTAGAGACCTTACTGTAATCAGCTTTTTACCTTGAACGCTTGGGAGAGTCCCTGAGACTTGGACGGAAGCCACTTCTACTATTTCTTGTATATTCCCCTTTGAGTCCTTAATCCTGAAGACTATCTCTTTATTGGCAAATTCTACTGACTCGATATTTGAGGGAAAAGAGACTTCTATGTTTTTTTGGTTATCTTCGCCTAGGTAATAGACTTCATTTGCTGCTTTTACGATTTCATTTGCTATCTGGCTGGCTTTGGATGAAGATAAAGTGTCTGAGGAGCTGCTTGAATATCTTATATAAATGTAGACAGCCGGGACTAACATTATTATGACAAAGCCTATAATAATTAAGTACTCCATTGAGACTTGGCCTCTTTTTTTAGAAAGCATAAAACTTAGATTATTCTAAAGTATAAAAAGATTACTCACTAACAGGAGTCCATTGATCTCGAGGAAGAACTTTTTCAACAATGCCATTCTCGTTAGCCCTGTGGGCATAAAATCCCTCGTATTCAGTATTTGGGGTGGTAATTAAAGCATGCGGAGGAAAAGGAATTTTTCTTCCAGGATCATAATCCATTCTTACATGCCTATCGCATTCTTCTCTTCTGCACCAATATGCCTGTCCATCAAATGCATTATCAAGATAATAAACTCTGTCATGAGGGCAATCAGGATTTCCTTGTACCAGTACTTCAATAGGCGCTTTCCCCATCTCATGTCCGAATCTCATTTTAAACTCCTCTCGAGGATTTAATATAGCTACCATAATTTAGGTACAAACATAAAAAGTTAAAGATTTATCCAATTTTGGTTTTTTCTCTTTATAAACCAATTAACCTATTGCTTAGTACACAACAAAGTTTAAATATAAAAGGATATTAATAATTTTGGGGTTAAGAGAAACTTTTTGCGTTTAATTATGCTAATGATAAAAAAGAGGTGAATAAAAGATGGCAGCACGAAGAGCAGCTTCTGCAGCTAGGGAATCTTCAAGTAGAAGAAGATCCTCTGCAAGAAGGAGAAGGTAATAAATTTATTCTTTAACTTTTCTTTCTTTTTTATTTTTTATAAATCTGGTATTATCACAGCTTTGTAACCTTGTTTTGATTTTTTTAATGAAAATTTATGCAATGTAATTGCTTTTACATCTGTTAATAATATTTGTTTCTTGGGGTTTATCTTATCTCCTTCTAATACAGCTGTTAATCTATTGTCTTTTATTTTTATTTTGAAATTTTTGAAAATCAAGTATTCAGCGTCCTTAATATAGATTAATTCTTCTATGAAATCAAATAGTAATTGCTCAATGTTATTACTTTCTAATTCAATTTCTTTTTTTAATTTTACTTTTATTGTAGATCTTTTAACCATTGTATCAAATATTGCTATTGCTGCATTTTTGAATAATTCATTTAATGTTTTACCGTAAACTTCAAACATTACATCTGCTGTGTGATCTAGAGTTTTATATTTCATGAAAAGGAAAAGGAAAAGAGGTTTAAAATATTATCCCTTAATATTTCCTAGGGGTTTAAAAGAACAAACGGGTTTAGAAATTCCAGCTTTTTCTACAGCTTCCACCACTTCATTAATATCTTTATAAGAAATCCCTGATTCCTCGGCTAACCCTGCCATCGAAGCAGCTTTCACATAAATGCCACGAGCCTCCATATCTTTTTGAAGTTTATCTCCTCTCACCATTTTCTTTGCTTGCGTCCTGGACATAGTTCTTCCTGAGCCATGCAAAGTACTCCCAAAAGTTTCTTCTTCTGCTTTTTTTGTCCCCACAAGCAAATAACTTCCGGTTTCCATACTTCCTCCAACAATCACAGGTTGCCCGAATTTTTTGTAAGCTCCCCACAATTCTTCATTTCCAGGACCAAAGGCTCGAGTAGCGCCTTTTCGATGAATAAGTAATTTTCTTAATTTTCCATTAACTTTATATTTCTCAATTTTTCCTATATTATGGGCAATGTCATAAACAATTTGCATCTCCATATCTTCAGGATTTTTATGAAAAACTCTTTTGAATGCTTCCCTTATGTGATAGGTGATCAACTGCCTATTGGCAAAAGCAAAATTTGCAGCTCCGATCATTGCCTTATAATAATTTTGCCCTTCTTCACTCTGATATGGAGCACAGCTCAATTCTCGGTCAGAAATCTTAATATTGTGTTTTTGCATTGCATTGTCAAACAATTTTAAATAATCGGTTGCTATTTGATGCCCAAATCCTCTACTCCCGCAATGTACCATAATGCAGATCTGATCTTTATCGTGAATTCCAAATGCAGAAGCAATACTCTCATCATAAACTTGTCCTGCAGAAACAAACTGCACTTCTAAATAGTGATTTCCTGAACCCAATGTTCCTAATTGACTTCTGCCTCTCTCTTTGGCTTTCTCGCTAATCTTGCTTCCATCCCCCCCTGCAATTGCTCCATGCTCTTCGATTTTCTGCAAGTCTTCTTTCCATGCATATCCATTCTCATGACACCATTTTACACCTTTAACTGAGATCTCATCAAGCTGACTATTAGTTACTTTTAGACTTGCTCTTGCTCCAACACCTGGGGGGACCAACATGTAGAGTTCATTGACAAGCTCTTTAATTTTTGGTTTGACATCATTTAATTTTAGGTTAGTTGTTAAAACTCTCATCCCACAATTCAAATCAAACCCTAACCCTCCCGGACTTATTACACCTTCTTTTAAATCCATAGCGGCTACTCCACCTACAGGGAATCCATAACCGAAATGCGCATCTGGCATTGCTATTGCGTAGCTAACAATTCCAGGCAGACATGCAACATTTGTTACCTGCTCAAAGACACCATCATCCATTGCATCTAAAAGTTTTTTAGTTGCATATATTCTTGCTGGAACATTCATCCCTTTTTTGAATGAAGCTGGAATTTCCCAAACTGCTTCTTCTACTTGCTTAATGCCTTTTGGAACTGCCATCTTATTTTCACAATATTTTATACTTTAAAAAGATTTATATACATGTTCCTTGAAAATCGGTGGCCATGATTTATGACATTATGCTGCCTGATAAGATAGAATTGTTTTTAGCCAGAATGTTCGGAAGGATTTCAGAAGAAGAAAGGGCAATTGATGACTCACTAAGGGGATTAGAGCATATCTTAAAAAACGGAGCCAGCCCAGAAGAGCTTCGTATTTCTAAAACCAAGACATTGCCTGAAGTTTATGCTGCCTATGCTATCTGTAAACATAATATGCGTAAACCTTATTTTCATAGGGAGATTCACAGGCTTATAAGGGAGTTTGATGAGCGCATTAGGGCTCTTGATTTAAAAGATTACTAATGTAAATAGTGAAAGAGTAAGCGCTGTTTAATTAAGAAAGAGGCTCTCCAAACAAATAATCCTCTTGTGTCCTTATATGCGTTGGCATTTTTAGAACCATGTCTTTAAAATAACCTAGTGGCCTTCCAAACTTATGGTCTTTTTGTAATTTTAAGTACAAGCTTGTTTCTATGCTAGTAGTTCCTCTGTAAATATTCTCCAGTCAAAAAAATTACAACTTCGGTTATTATATCGTCTCCATTAAATCCAACAATAAACATTCTTTTAGGTCCAGTAGAATCTTTCTTTCCTACCTCCCAGTGAATTAAGTGCTCTAGTTCCGGTTCTCCATTTCTTCTCATTAATATGTTAAATTACACAAAACTTATAAATTATTTAGGTTTATTGTTTTTATAACATTTTCTTGTGGGGGTTAAATGGTAAAAGTTGTTGAAAGGGATTTTGATGGTGTAGAAACACCTAATGAAAGGAAAAATAAACTTTACAGAGCGTTGCAAAGCTCATTAGGTGATGTAGATGATATCCTAGTATTAAACCTTGAAAATGTGGTAAGTATCGATCATGGTAATATAGAGCTATCTCCTTATGGGGTAATAGCAGTTTACCCAATTGACTCTACTGAACAATACAGAGTGCAAGATGCTCATAAACATTATCCCCATCTCCAATTAGCGGGGAAAGTAGCTTCAGTATATGAAAGTGAAACTGGGGAAGAAGCAATTATATTTAAATTTAGAAGAAGAATAAGATAGGAGGAGAAAGCTGTTTTAGAAAGAATAAGATATGGAAATCAAAGAGGTAATAGGAGGCATGGAAAATGATACATAAATTACCAGAATTAGGATATGAGTATGATGCTTTAGAGCCTTTTATAGATGCAAAGACTATGGAAATACATCATACAAAGCATCATCAGGCTTATGTTGATAAGTTAAATGCTACATTGGAAAAATATCCAAGTTTACAAAAGAATGATGTTGAGGATTTATTAAAAGATTTAAATAATATACCTGAAGATATCAGAACTGCTGTAAGGAATCATGGCGGGGGGCATAGTAATCATAGTTTTTTCTGGAAATTAATGAAGAAAAATGTTAAATTTTCTGGAGATATTGCCAAAAATATTGAAAAAACTTTTGGAAGCTATGAAGAATTTAAGAAAAAATTCACAGAAGTTGCTTTAGGAAGGTTTGGATCTGGGTGGGCATGGCTGGTTTTGAATAAAGGAAAACTGGAAATAACGAGTACTGCCAATCAAGATTCTCCTTTAAGTGAAGGGAAAATTCCAATTTTAGGCATTGATGTTTGGGAGCATGCTTATTATCTTAAGCATATGTCGAATAGGGCTGCTTATGTTGAAGCTTTCTTTAACATAATAAATTGGGAACAGGTTAATAAGAAGTTTAAGGGATCTAAATAATATTTTTTATTTAATTATTCCAAACAATTTCATAATTATATTTATATATTTATCTACTTTTAAAAAAATTATGATAGATGAGTTTGTTGAATTTAGGTTTCCTGTATCCCTAGAAGACAGACAATACTTTTCGGAACTGACTAGTCTAATGGATGATTATTTTGGAGATTTTGAAGAAGCCATTAGAACTTTCAGAGGTAATGATGAAATTTACTCTGAACGCATTAGTGAAGATCATAGGCATTTTAGGGGAACTTTCACTGATTGGGCTGAGTTATGCACTAGACTTTCAATTTTAGAGAAGCAGAATCCGAATTCCAGAGGTGATGGCAAGCCTGTTTATGAACAAAAGAGAGGATTAGAAGGGCATTATAGGGAGAGTGTGCAAAGAGTTTTTGGACAATCTTATATTGTAGAAACTCTGTTTTCTATGTACGATGCTCTTTCAACAGCAAGAAATGAGTTAAGAAATCAATTATTAAGACAAGAAAAAGATGACCTTCCGTTCTAGTTTTCTTTCCTCTTTTTAACTGTTTCTTTGAAAGCTTCTATCTGCCTTTCTGTTAGACTTTTGAACCTAATATATTTTATTTTTATGCTCCTCAGAAAAGAATTTTCTTTATAGAATTCTTCAGGAATATCAAACATTTTTTTAAACTCTTTATCTTCTATTTCTGTTGATAATTCTTTTTTCTGGCAGTCATGACATTGAATATACCTGTCTCTCCAAGAAGCTGGGACATAATTTTTCTTGCATCTTGAACATAATTGTTTGTATTTAGCCATTATCTTACGCTTTCATAGCCTCCATTCTTTGAAAAAACTATCTGCCATAACTGGTTGTATCTTGATCTGAAACTGCCAGCACAACATAGCAAATAGTATGACCACATCCTATAGAATTTCTCGTCATAGCCATTTTTTAATTCATCCCATGAATTGACAAAGTTTTCATACCACACCATTAGTGTTTTATCATAATCTGCTCCGAAATTGTGCCAGTCTTCCAAAACAAATAAATCTTCTGATGACTTTAATATTTGCCTTGGACATGGCAGCATGGCATTAGGAAAAATATATTTTTCTATCCAGGGCTCAATTGAATTTGTTTCTTCCTCACTTCCAATTGTATGCAATAAAAATAAGCCATCTTCTGCTAGACAGTGGGAAACAACCTCCATGTATGTTCTGTAGTTTTTAACTCCTACATGCTCAAACATTCCTATTGATATTATTACATCAAATTCTTCATTAAGATCTCTGTAATCCTGCACTCTTATTTCTATTGGAAGACCTTCACATGTTTTTTTTGCCAATCTCGCCTGCTCTTCAGATACTGTAATTCCTACTACTTCTACGCCATAATTTTCTGCAGCATATTTTGCGAAACCACCCCACCCGCATCCGAGGTCTAGTATTCTCATCCCTGATTTTAATCTGGTTTTTCTGCATATTAAATCTAATTTTGCTTCCTGTGCTTGGTCAAGAGTTTCTGCATCTTTCCAGTAAGCACAGCTGTAAATCATTCGTTCATCCAACATTAAAGAATATAATCTGTTACCAATATCGTAATGTTTCTCACCAACTTCAAAAGCTCTTGATCTTCCCTGCAAATTAATTAATTTTGCCCTTAGCCATGGAAAGATTGATCTCCATGGTCTTATTTCCTTTGCTAAATTCATTCTCAATACTGCTGTAAAAAATTGATCTAGGTGTTTGACATCCCACCATCCATTCATGTAAGTTTCTCCTAGTGCTAAAGAACCTCTGGCCAGAACTTCAGAATATACTCTTTCATCATGCACTTGAATGTCACAATCCCCGCTTCCATTTATTTGTATACCTGAATAGGAGAGTAATTGCTGCATTTTTTCTTTTGGAGGCATGGTAAAACAAATTAAAGAATCTGTAAACTTAATTAATGATGAAGTATATTCTTATTAGCTAAAAGAGTGTGAAATAGGGGCACACTCGCAAAGGAGGTGCCACCATGGAATGTTTTGAGTGCCATTCCACAAATGT
>JACQNJ010000023.1 GCA_016203115.1 Candidatus Woesearchaeota archaeon | reverse complement strand
TTTGCGAGTGTGCCCCTATTTCACACTCTTTTAGCTAATAAGAATATACTTCATCATTAATTAAGTTTACAGATTCGAATATAGAAATGTTAATATAATGCTAATTATTCTTTAAATTATGAAACATACATTGAAAATAACCTTTCTTTTGTTTTTATTGTTTCTCATGACTCATGTTCTGGGTCTTGTTATTTTGAATCAATATAACTTTGTTAATGAATCTGGAAAGGATTTGCCTTATGGATTACAACCTCCTGAAATTGAGCAGGATACGAGCTTCATCCCAATATTTTTTATTATTTTATTTGGGACTGTTTTAATGCTAATATTAGCAAGATTTAAAACAATGTTTTTGTGGAAATTTTGGTTTTTTATCAGTTTGATGATTACTTTAACGATATCTTTCGGAGCTTTTTTTGCGCAAGGGATTGCTTTAGGTTTAGCTTTAATCCTTGCCCTTTTTAGAATTTTCAAGTATAATACTTACATACACAACTTCAGTGAACTTTTTGTTTATGGAGGGTTAGCTGCTATTTTTGTTCCTGTTTTCAATCTCTGGAGCATTTCAATTTTATTAATTTTAATCTCAATTTACGATTTTATCTCTGTTTTCAAGACTAAGCATATGGTTAAACTAGCTAAGTTCCAATCCAAAGGAAGAATTTTTGCCGGGTTGTATGTTCCTTACGAGAAGAAAGCAGCTATTTTAGGTGGAGGAGATATCGGATTTACCTTGTTATTTTCTGGAGTTATTTTAAAGAATTATGGAGCTTTACCTGCTCTTTTAGTTAGTTTTATTGTTGGAATAAGCTTACTGGGACTATTGTATTATGGTAGAAAAAATAAATTTTATCCTGCTATGCCTCCTTTAACTTTTGGCTGTTTTATTGGGCTTCTAGCAGTAAACTTACTGTTTTAGAATCTAGGATTTTGAATTCTGTGCTCTTACAAGTACAAATCATACCCTCGGGCAATTCTCCACTTTTTAGAGTGTAAATCATTCCACACCTTTTACAGTTTATTTCCATTTTAATCACTATATAATAGTATTGTAACTTCTATATAAATTTAACTATTTTAGTATTACTTTTAAGTAACTATATATCACTTTGAGAGGAAGTGCCAGACAAAAAATAGGAAGATTGCTAAAGAGGAGACTATTGTTATTGCAATTACACTATATATCTCCTTCTTACATTCTTTGTAATCCTTTGAAGATGCAAAAAAGAAATAAACTGCTATAAAGATTATTAAAGCAAACAAGCCTTTTGTAACCCAGTGGTGTCCTGTTATACTTGCAAGAAAATCTTTTAGCAACTTTGATAATTCTGCTATAATTGTTAGTAATGTGGCCAAAATTATCGTTAAAGATGTTGCATAAATTAATGATTTTGTATTAATCTTCATAATAATTTAGCCTCCAATGCAGCTCTTGCGCCTGTTGAGATCAGGTAACCCATGACTGCCATTGCTAGACCTATAAGAACTATCAGGAATGTTAATGTCAGTATAGAACTTCTAGTTTTTTTATCTTTTATTAGAGCTTTTCCTGATTTGTGGATTAATCCTAAAGTTAAGATTGATAAAAACGGCAAAAAGAGAAAAATATGCTCTTTTGTTTCTGTGAATATTTCATGAGCCCATGGTACTGGGCCTTCTTTAATGATTGGTTTTACATTCTTTCCATAATAATTCACGTAATAGTAACCTCCTACAATCCATGACATAAAAAATAAGATAACTCCTATAACAGCGGCCTTTTTCGCTCTTTTAATTCTTTGCTCAGAAGGATTTAGCAATTCAATGAATACCCATATGAACGCAAATATTGCTATTTCTCCAAGAGCAGCGTGAATCCCTATTAATGAGCTCACCATTTATCTAGAAACAAATTATTTTATTTATATAACTTTGTTTTTATTTTAACAAATGTTAATATTACTTATCTAATCCTAACAACTTCCAAATTCTTAGGAGCGACAGTTTCAATTCTCTCTATTTTATGGATAGTAGAAGCTAAGTCCAAACATTTAGAGCTTTCTCCGTGCACTAAAATAATCTTTTTGGGCTTTGGATCTAGGCGATGGATAAAAGATAATAATTGTTTTCTGGAACTATGACCTGAAAACCCAGATAAAGTGTGGATTGACATTTTTACTGGAACTATATTATTTGTATCAAAAGCAATTTCTTTTTCTCCGTTTTGCACTCTTCTTCCTACTGTGTTTGGACCTTGATAAGAGACTATAATTAATGAATTTCTTTCATCAGAAGCTAATTCTTTGAAGTATTCTACTGAGGCACCTGCATTCAGCATTCCTGAAGTAGCGAGAATGACACAGGGACCTCCTTCTAGGACTTCTTTCATTTCTTTGTTACCTGCAATGTGCTTAAAAACATCACTTAAAAATGGATTTTGGTCTCTGTGAAATATTAATTTTTTCACAATGTTATTGAAATAATCAGGATATGCTGTGTGGATTGCTGTGATGTCCCAAACCAAACCCTGCACATAAATTGGAATTCTTTCCATTTGGCCCGATCTGATAAGTTTTTCAATTATAATCATGACTTCTTGCGCTCTTCCAACACCTAAAACTGGGATCAGGACTTTCCCTTTCCTTGCTACTGTTTCTTTTACTATTTTTACCAGTTCTTCTTCTGATTCTGCTCTTGTAGGAGGATTATCGTCTTTTCCCCCATAAGTCGCTTCAACCATAACTGTTTCTAACCTAGGAAAACGAGTGTTTGCAGAAGATAAGAGATTTGAAGTTTCATAATTTAAATCTCCGCAATATAGCAGGTTATGCAATCCATTGCCAATATGCAAATGAACTAAAGAAGAGCCTAAAACATGCCCAGCGTTGTAAAATGTCAATCTTACATCAGGGGTTACATCAGTTACTTCTTCATAATTTAATGTGATAGTATGCTTTACCATTTCTTTGATATCTGTGCTTGAGTAAATGGATTTTTTATTCTCTTTATTTGCAATGCCTATATAATCTAAACATAATAATGCAGAGATGTCCCTTGTTGGCTCTGTGCAGTAAACAGGTCCTTTGTATCCCATCTTGTAAAGATAGGGAATTAATGCTGCGTGGTCTGTGTGAGGATGGGATAAAATAATTGCATCCAACTGTCCGATATCAAATTCCGGAGCATCTAAATATGGAAAAGGCTCTTTGTCGTTAGAAACATCTACACCACAATCCAACAGAATCCTTGATTCTGGTGTTTGTAATAAGAAACAGGATCTCCCTACCTGACGAGCTGCACCTAGAAAACTGAGTCTAATCCATTCATCTTTTTTTTCACGTATCCAGCCATCATAAATTCTATGACCTACCTTATCCAAGAACTTTTTTCTGTAATCGTTGTTTTCGAATAATACCTTTCTAATCTTTTCAATAATAACAGAGCGAATAGCTGGTTTTCTTTTTACAATAGGGACCCAGAAAGTTTTTTCTTTTATAGACTTTAGGACTTCTCCTCCTTTGCCAATTGCAATTCCAGGTTTTTCAGCTTCAATTACTACAATAGACCTTTGATGGTCAAAATTTACTTCAACTTCTCCTGCTTCAGTTGGGATCTCTTTCTTGATGATTTCTGCTGCTGTTTCTTCATC
Source organism: Candidatus Woesearchaeota archaeon (assembly GCA_016203115.1). Taxonomy (GTDB): domain Archaea; phylum Nanobdellota; class Nanobdellia; order SCGC-AAA011-G17; family GW2011-AR20; genus JACQNJ01. Next base: position 1,102 of record JACQNJ010000023.1, on the reverse strand, counting down.
TACTATTATTGAAGGATCTGGTCTTAATTCAACCCTTTTTTTTATTTTGTCAACTATCTCTTTAAGAGTCCCATTATTATTTAGGAAGAACTCTTTGTTCTTCGTATATAACACAATGTTCGCTCCTTCAAATCCTGAATCAGAAATGTCTGCTGACTCTGGAACATCCTTTAATACTTCTTTTAATATATCTACCATTTAATTAGAAAGTTACGAAAAAGAATCTTATTCTAGGGAGATTCTTGCTTCTTTCTCCATTAAGGGCTGAACCCCTGATTCTGTTACTGTTACAATGTCTATCCCATCCCCTGATGCCATATCCCTTTGAACTGCGGCATTAATTGCTTTCTTTGCCAATTCTATGCTTTCTTTCATGGACATATTTGGTGTGTATAGTGCTTCTAAAACCCCTATAGCAGTTATACTTCCAGAACCAGTTGAAGCATAATCTGGGTATTTTGTCATAGAACCATCAATTCCTAAATCAAATAAGTGGAATCCTTTTTGATCTACTCCACCTAACAGAAATCCTACTATACCTGGAACCATACTTGGCCTTCTAATGTTAGAATATAACAAATTTCCAAGCAGATTAGCAACTTCTGCAACGTAAAGTGTTTTTCCTCTTCTTAATGAATCTAATCTTACTTGAGCTCTTATAATCCTTGTTAATAATTGGGCATCTGACACTAGACCTGCATGAGTTATTGCAATGTAGTCGCTAATTTTAGCAATTTTCCTCTGTCTTTTATTAACAATCATATAGCCTGCACTAGTTCTTTTATCTGCTGCCAATACAATGCCCTCTTTGCAAATTATACCTAAGGTTGTTGTTCCTGTTTTTACAACCTCTTTATTTAGTGATTCTGCTTCCATTTTATTTTCCCTCTAAGTTGAAAGAATTAATCTTTTATATAGTAATTTTTTATTCTTAATTAAATCTTTTGGTTTTTGGTTCTGATAACTTAAATAATGATGATTAATCATTACTTATGGAATTTTGATAAAATTCTTAGATTATTTGATGTATGCTGATAACTTCATGAGGGATAACTCTCGGCCTCATTAGATTCCTTCTTGGGGCTTACCCCGCAGCTTGCTG
>JACQNJ010000025.1 GCA_016203115.1 Candidatus Woesearchaeota archaeon | reverse complement strand
TGATGCAACAGGGCAATTATATATTAATAGCTCTATAACAGAAAGGACAAATGTAACTTCTGCCTTAGTAACTTTTCCTAACCAAACAGGAGATTATTTCTGGAGGGTATTAGCAAGTGATGGAGCATTAAATAGTTCATTTAGTGGATTAAGGAATATAACAATAATCAATAATCAAATTCCAGCTCCTCCAAGACTAAACACACCAGTAAATAATTCAGGAACTACTGATACAACACCTCAATTTACAATAAGCAATACAAGTGATCCTAACAGTCAGCAATTGACTTATTATTTAGAAATATGGAATAATACTGAATTAACTCAAATAGCTTATACAAACTACACTATAAGTGAAACAGCTAACACGACAAATGATACTTTAGCAAATAATTTAGCCAATGGAGATTATTTCTGGAGAGTATTAGCAAGTGATGGTTATGGAAATAGTTCATTTTCAACAGTATTCACTTTGTATATGGATGATGTGGCTCCAAACAATGTTTTATTGATAAGCCCGGCTAATGCTTCCACACAAACATCAGCTTCAGTAACATTCAGTTATAATGTGACTGATAACTTGAATATAAGCAACTGCAGTTTCATTTTTGATGGGAGCATTGACCAGACAAGTACTACAATCACTCAGGGAATAAGCCAGAGTTTTGTTAAATCAAGCATTTCAGATGGAGGGCATATATGGGCTGTCAGGTGCGCTGATTTTGCCAATAATTTGAACACTTCTTTAACATATAATGTTACAGTAAGCGTGGCTACTGACTCTGGAAGTCCTGGAGGCGGAGGAGGTGGAGGTGGTGGCGGAGGCGGTGGAAGCAAGAAGGTTGCTGCTTCTGAAGAATTTGAAGTAAATGTGAATACTATTGCTAGAGTTCTTAATGTCGGGCAAGAAGCAATAGAAAGTGTTGATATAAAAAATCCGGGCAAAACCTCTATGCAAGTTACTATTAATGTTGATCCTTCTTTGAAAGATGTTATATCCCTTAGACCTTTTATAAATGATGTTTCAACTTTGGAGCAACTTATTGTTGTACCTCCTTCTAGTACTCAGCCCATTATAATATATATGCTTGGAACTGAAGAGGGATCTTATACGGGCAATATTCTTTTCAAACAGATTTCTAGTGCCGGAAAAGAAACTTTACAGATATTGCCTGTGAGCATTGTGGTTAAGGGAGTTTCTGAGAAATTACTCGATTTTGATTTAACATTGTATCAAAAAGAAATTTTGCCTGGAGGAATATTAGGATTTAAAGTATCAGCATTAAATTTTGGCCAGGAAAAGAGATATGATGTTAACTTAGTTTATGAGATATTTGATAAAAACAAGCAGTCATTTGCAATGATAAAAGAAACAGTTGCTATTGAAACTTCATTGTCTTTATCAAGAGAGATTGAAGTTCCCAGTAATCTACTACCGGGGAACTATGAGTTACGGGCTACAGCTTATTATGAGGATGTAAGTGCTTCTTCTGGAGAATTATTTGCAGTTGTCAGCAAATCACTAGGTGTTGAAAGAGAGATACCTTCATTTATTGCAGGAGCTTTTACTTCATTTTACCTGCCAATATTATTAGGGATAATCTTCTTTTCAATACTAGGAATTATGGGGTTTTATTCTTTTAATTTTTTAAGAAAGAAGTTATTTGAAAAGGTATTAGCTGAAGAACAAACAGGAGAAGTTAATCCTAAGGTAATTAAAGAGCAGATTGTACAGGAATCTATTAAAGAGTTGCTCAAAAAAGCTATTCAAAGTCTTCCTGCAGCAGAGTTAATCAAATTAGGGATAAGCAATGACTTCAGCCCAGAAACAGCAAGTCTAGAGAAGATTTCTGAAACAGGGCAAACTCGGAAAACTAATGCTGCGATTGCAGATCAAGCTGTCTTATCGACTCAAGGGGAAGCAACTATAGCCTTGGAAGTTTTGAGGGATGCACTAGCCTTGGGAGAAGCAATTGGAGTAACTGTAAATACGAAGATAAGGGTTTATGGAGTTACAAGCAGTATAACAGGAGAAACGATTACTGTTTCTAGAGTAGATAAGATCTTCACAGCAAAAGAGGACCTGTCAAGAGTGGACTTAATTGAAGTTGTGCCTAAGGACATGACAGTGAGCTCAGATGAGCTGATTTATACAGGGGATGAGCCTATTATACTGCAAAAGGATTTTATGCTGAAATGGGTACTGGAAAATGTAAAGAAAGGAGAAACAAGAGAAGTCTCTTATTTTGTAACTAACAGAGAATTGGAGCACATCAACAGTATTACCTTAGCTGTTGCATATATCTGAGAGAGAGCAGGATAATGGTATTGTTACTGAATAAAAATCATGGTACAGCTTGTGGAAAAGCTAAAGAAGATGGAAAAGACACAGCTTAATGGTAAGTCTAATGATTAATAAGATTTAAGAATTTCTATGTAATAACTTACTTTACAGTAGTAAACTTTATAAATTAGAAATTTAGAAAAATTATATGATAATCAATTTAACCAATAGATTTTCTAATAATCGCAATTGGTCACTTAGCTATGAATGCGCTAATGAGAGTGTTCCTGGAATAGTTGCTGGTTTAGACTTAATGGAAGGAGATAGAATTCTTGCTATATGTGGGAGTGGGGATCAGGCATTTGCTATGTTAGAATATGCTGGTTTTGTTCAAGCTGTGGATCGTAACCCTGTGCAAATAGGATATGCACAGAAAAGAGTGAGGCAGATTAGAGATGGAGATTTTGATAGCTTTCATAGTGTAGGCTATATGTGGAATGATACACGTTTTGCATTTGCAAGGAGAAATTATTTTACAGAAGACAGATTGGAAAGAATCAGAGGTAGATTAGACTGTTTGGTTATAACAGAAGTAGATATTTTCGATATTCACCACCTAGACGGAGAATTTAATAAATTTTATTTTTCAAATGTATATTTCTTTTTTCAAATAGTAACTTCCTTCAGAAACCTTATTACATCTCAGCCAGTTGGTGGGTTGATTTATGCTGTGCTTGGGGCAGGTAATACTTCTTCTATTCCAGAACTTATAGTGGATTCCTTACTTACAGATAGAGTCCGTGAAATTGAATCTTCAACAGGGTATAAATGGAGGCCTACAATTCTTAGAAGAGTAGCTGAATAGGAATAAGTCGGCAATAGCAATCTTTTTAAAGCAATATTTTAACATTTTTTCATGGTTAAGAAAACAGGGCCTACTACATTAGCATTGCAGAATTTGATTAAAGAGCTTTTTATATTAGGAAGCAAGGAGAATGTTAATTTGTGGAAAAGAATAGCCCAAGACCTTTCAAGACCTACAAGGATAAGAAGAGCGGTTAACATTGATAGGATAGAGAGGTATATGGGGGAAAATGAGACTGCTTTAGTTCCTGGAAAAGTCTTAAGTGATGGGGAACTAACAAAAAATATCACTGTTGCAGCCTATCAGTTTTCAGCAAAAGCTAAAGAGAAGATAAATAAAACAGGGAAAGCAATAACCATTAAGCAATTAATGATTGAAAATCCCAAAGGAAGTAAAGTGAGGATTATTGGATAAAATGATAATTAATGGTGAAAATTTAATTCTTGGGAGATTGTCTACTGTTGCTGCAAAAAGAGCACTTAAAGGGGAAAAGGTTGATGTAGTTAACTGTGAAAAAATTGTTATTGTTGGAAACAAGGATAATATTTTAGCGAATTACAAACAAAAACATGAAGTTGGAAGTGTCAGCAAAGGGCCTTTTCAACCTAAGATGCCTGATAGACTGGTCAGGAGAACCATAAGAGGGATGCTGCCTTACAAGCAGGCAAAAGGAAAAAAAGCTTTTCAAAGTATTATGTGCTACATTGGAATTCCCGATGCTTTTAAAAATAAAAAATTGGAAACCTTGAAAGAAGCGCATGTTGAGAATAAAATAACAAGTTTTATAACTGTAGGAGATGTGTGCAGATTATTGTGGGGCAAGAGAACATAATGGTAAAGGTTGTTACTACATCTGGAAAAAGGAAGACGGCTGTGGCGAGAGCTACCTTGAGAGAAGGCAAAGGGCAAATAAGGATTAACAGGATTTTACTTGACACTTATTCTAATCCTTTGGCAAGAGGGAAAATACAAGAACCTTTACTTTTAGCTGGAGATGAGGTTGTTAATAAAGTCAAGATTGATGTTGAAGTTGAAGGTGGGGGATGGCTTGGACAAGCAGAGGCTTCTAGATTGGCGATTGCAAGAGCTTTAGTAAATTATACTGGAAGTAAAAAATTGGAGAAAACTTATCTAGACTATGACAGGAATTTAATGGTGGCTGATGTAAGGTTTAAGGAGCAATGCAAGCCTAATGATTCTAAGGCAAGAGCTAAGAGAGCTAAAAGTTACCGTTGAATATCGAGAATATTTTATTCTTGTTTTAATATAAACTAAAGATATACAAATATATAACTTTTGTTGATAATATGAAAATATCCTTTTTAGAATGAAGAAAGATTGATAAGAAAGAATTAAAGAAATATACTAAAATTTATTCTAAGAAAATGGAAAAGAGGATTTTGGAGGTATTTAGAAACATATAAAAGGAAGTATTGAGTTGTAAAGGCAGGTGAGATTATGGCTGGAGGATCATGTTTAGATTTAAGGGAACAGAGGGGAAATCAGGATATAATCGATGCTTTTGGCAAGGTTCTTTCTGGAAAAAACAATTATAAAACTGTGGAATCAATTCCTAAAAAAATGTGCTCCGGATGCAAAAAGGAGTTAAAACCTGCGGATAAATTCTGCTCTGATTGTGGGGCTAAGGCTCAATAGCAAGATTTTTAAAGATTATTATTGGAATAAAATTAAAATGATCATACCAATAAGATGCTATTCATGCGGAAAACCAATTGCCCATTTGTGGGCTAAATTCTTAGAAATGACTGATAACAGGAAGAAGAATGTAAGAGAGTCGATGGATTCTTTGGGTCTTAAGAGATATTGCTGCAGATCTCATTTCATGGGACATATTGATCTGCTTTCTGATGTCGGCCAGTTTAAAAAAGATTAAAATGTACAAATTGCCTGAAACTGTCAGATTTGTTCAACACTATTATCGCTAACAGAACTGGAGAAAAACTCAGGATTCCTGAATTGAGTGAGATTTTAGAATGGGACTAAGAGAATTTGAGGATATAAAAAAATTTTTAGATTCTAAGGAAGTTAAATATGAATTATTAGAGCATAAACAAGTCAAAACTTCTGAGGAAGCTGCTTCAGTAAGAAATGTTCCTTTGAGCCAAGGAATGAAATCCTTGATATTAATTGCAAAAGAAAAGGGCTTTGTATTATGTTTAGTTCCAGGTAATAGGAAAATAGAATTAAAGGCTTTAAGAAAGATATTGAATGCTAAAGACATAAGATTAGCTGATCATGAAGATGTTTTAAGAATAACTGGCTGTGAAATAGGTTCTGTGCATCCCTTTGGAAACTTGTATAAAGAAAAATTAGAGATTTACATGGACAAGAATGTTTTAAACAATCAAATAATTGATTTCAGCGTTGGGACTTTTGTTAACTCTATTGAGATAAAACTTAAAGATTTTCTTAAATTGGTAAAAGTTAAAGTTGAGGAGTTTACAATTGACAAATAAGAAATGTTTATATTTTAATTATTCTTTGTAAATTTATGAAGAAAAAGAGCGTTGATAATTTTGACAAGCATATTGTTGCTTGGATGAAGAAATATTGATGATATTTTTACAATATTCTTTGGCTCTTGTTTTTATCTAGTTTGGATTATTGAAATCTTTTGGCTATATTCCTGCAAGTGAACTAGTCACAAAAACTGTTTGTTTTGATCCAACTTGTTTTGTTCCATATTTATGATGGTGAGAAATTGCAATTGGTTTATGTTTGCTGTTTAGACCTTTGATAAAATCGGGAATATTTTTAATGTTTTTTCAGATGGTTGGAACTCTTTTACCACTAACTTTATTGTTTGAGATAGTTTATGGATCCTTTACTTTTTCTTTGACTTTGGAAGGGCAGTACATAGCAGAGAATATTGTTTTGATTGCTACTGTAATTGTCGTCGGAAGCCATATCAGAGACAAGCACTGATTTATCTTCTACTTTTAGTAGAATTTATCTGATAACTTTTTCTATGATACAAACATTTTTAAAGTTAATTTGTGATTTTATGCTTGCGCCGCGATCGCGTAACTTGGTATCGCACAAGATAGTTTTACCAAAAAATTTGCGAAGAAGCCTGGAATTGCGCAATTGAAAGCTTGGCCCTTTGGGCATCCCGGTTCAAATCCGGGTCGCGGCGGTTATTTTAAAATAGAATAAATAAGAATAGATATAACAAAGGAACTATAATTAACATGGAGTATTCTGTTCTTCTATGGATCTTTTCAACAAATTCAATTTTTTCCTGCAATTCAATTAAAGTAATGTTAAGCACAAATGACATAAGCAGGATAAAATAGGTTAATATCATAAACTTGTCTGTGAAAGTTAAATATCCGACAGGAGGAATTTGATTAGGGATAGGCAGATGGAACATTACTGCAACTACCAAACTTGAGCCAGCTATTGCTAATCTATTTGTTATTTTCGGTTAGCTAAATGGATACTATTGAGATGAACATGCTAAGATTCTCCTTTATCAATGCATTTATATTATTTTCCGCTATACTTATGCTATGAAACTGCCAAAAACATCTAAAGTAAGAGCTCTAGATGCAAAATTATTTCTTGTGTGGGATTTTAATTAAACTGCCAAAAGATTCGGAACTGGAGAAAGCATTCCCTAAGCTGACTGATTTTGCTTTTGAAAGGGAGAATGCAAAGAAATTTAATGATTTGCATAAATTGCAGATAGAATTAAAAACAAGATGTGAGAATTTGTTAAATCTTTCTACAGAGAAAAAATAATTTTAAGGGGAGTTACTTAATGCGCCCTTTGCTTCTGTGATGATACATATAAGATGGGCTATATCAAACATTTTTGATGCTGTTATTATATCTATTTTTGATGATTTTTCTGGGAGCTGGGCTATAATTTTTTCTATTACATACCAGCTGTCATGGATACTGTTAATTTTATCTTTTGAATATTTATAAAAAAAGTTATAAAGTGTTTTTATGTTTTCTGAGGTTATACTAATTATACTTATCACTCTATTGTCTAATTTTCTATTTGAATTTCTTATATCTCTTGATAAGTACTTTATTATATCAATTATGTTCTCTATGCAGGAAATTACATGGAAATAATAAGGTGCTTTTCTCGGGACAGGATAATTGTTTATGTTTAATAATCTAAGACAATAACTTATGAATTTAGTTATAGTATTATGTTTTTCCTCCATTGTTTCTAGTATGCTATTGTCTTTATTTTTTGCTCCCTTTTTGAAATCTTCCATTGCACTTAACAAGAGAATGAATACATGTTTTAATATATTTTCAAATTCCTCTATTGAATCTTTCTGCAAATCTTTTATGACACATGAATTTTCCCTTTCACTAATAACCTCGTAACCAATTAATCTATTAACCTCTGAATGGATTACTGATAAAACAGTTACTGGGTTTTTTGCCCGTTGATACTTTGTTGTTGTATTTTCAAATCTAACATTTAATGTTTTATACCCAAGCCTGTAAAATCCCCTTATGATGAAAAGTATGGCGCTTCTGTCTAAACCTGTTAAGTCTACATTCGCTTCTAATTCTCCTGGAGAAATATTATTACCCACTACCAGATGATTGCCCTGTTCAACTACATCTATTTCACTTCCTTTTTTAATATCGTGTTTTTTTATCCATGAAGAAGGAAGGGATATAACATAACTAGATGGGCCATGTTTTATTATGCTCCTTTTCATAGTGTTATAATGTTTTGTTGTATATATAAATTTTATCTTATATGCTAATATACATATGTGTATACAATATCAAGAGAAAGTATATATATCTCTTATTCTTTTATTACTCTAAACTAGGGAGGATTGTATAATGAAAAATAAAACTATAAAGATGTTTGATGAAGAGACTGACTTTATATGGGGTAAGCTGCTGGAAGGTAATAAAACACCCGCAGAAGAGAAAGGATTTATGATTGGCTATAGCCCAGGAGGTGGAAAATGAGTTTTCTTGAAATAGATGTTTTGGAAGGAAAAAGATTTTCTGTAGCAAACAGCATTTCACAACAATTTAGTGAGATAGAAGAGATACATTTTATTGTTGGGGAGCATGACTTGCTTGTTGAGACAAACCTCGAAGGATCTGATCTCCTTGACCTTATGTATGAAATAAAATCCAAAGTTAAGGGTGTTGGCTATGTCAATCCTCTTTTTGTTTTAGCAGAATAAACCTTCTTTTTTAAATCTATGATGCAGAAAATAGATTTAAAAATATTTTTCTTTTTATATTATCATGGGATTAAGTCTAGCACTTCAATTAATATCTGAAAGAGCAACACCTTTACCGTTAGATGACATTGTTATAGAAGGTTTGGAGGATTTCAAGACTATTGCTCAATTTGATGAGAGAGGAAATACTGTTGCTTTTGTTTCACATCCGGGCTGGCAAACTCATCTTCGTATAAGTGATAGAGGGTTTAGGTCCTTATATACAAAATATAGAGAAATAACGAACGATAAACCTGAAAATTGCACTGGTGGGTTTCGTGCCCGCCTTATTGGATTTGCTGCTTCCAGAACTTCTAAGGGTTTTTTAATAGGAAGACATGTGTTTTATGAGCAGGAACTATTTGATTTTTTAGCATACAGAAATGTACCTACAATCGTTACTGTTCAGGTTTCTGATGTTAAGGATGAAGATTTAGTGTTAAGACGAGGCAAATCTACTTCTAACCATCTCGTTGATTACTTAAGAGGCATGAGGGGGGATAGAGATAATTTTTATTTACTCCCTACTTATTCTAAAGATTCTGATAATTTAAGAGAGGCAACAGGATATATTTTTGGTGATCTTAGCCAAATGTTTTTAGATAGCCCATTTGTTTTTAAATTTTTAGAGGCAATTAATGGAAGAAGGGTATTGGTTGCAGGTTCCAATCTATCTGAATGCATCAAAGCGTCGCTGGGTTATTTTATGTTTGTTGACTGTGAAGTTAGATTGTTAGTGAATTACTTTGGACTTTCAAGAGAAGATAAAGAGGTTGTGGGTGAGGTTGAATATGTTTACAACGGAGAGTTTAGTACTTTATCTAACATCAGAGCAAATTCGAGAGAGATGGACATAACCCATAGAGTAAAAGAAATTACTGAAAGAGTTTTAGCTAAAGTTTTTGCAGAAGCAAGAAAAAATTCAATGTATCTTGTTTCAAGACATTCATCAATGACTTCATTTGATGGTTATGTTGATGATTTAAAAATTTGATTCTTCGACGGTAAATATAACTCATTCCTTAAATAATTTTAATTTTGTTTTTTCCGACGGTATTTTTCTTAATTTTATTTTTATTACGGAACTGTTTTGTTTGATTTCTTTTTTTAATTTATTTTGGACTATTTCTTGCATTTTTTTGTGAAATTATTTTTGTTCACATATTTATTTTTTTTATTTTTCCCGACGGAGAATTATATTATTTTTTTGTTGCAAAACAAAAATAGAAATGTTTATATATAATGAAATACAGTATTTTATTGTCGAAAAGATAAAATATTAACTAGTTCATGATCACTTTCATGAAAAAAGAGGTGATAATGCTCTTTGAGATTTTTGTTGATAAGAGCATAAAATGTTAATTTTTTATCTTATGGAGGAAAAAAATGGTAGCAAGACGAAAAACAAGTTCCGCTGGCAGAAAGACTGCTAAAAGAGCTAAGAGTTCAACTTCTCGAAGGAAAACTACTACAAGAAGAAAAGCTCGAAGGTAAGGGAGTTTTCCCTTACTCTTTTTATATTTCTTTATATTTTCTTAATTCTTTAATTATTGCATGATTAATGAAATCTTTTTCATCTTCGAATAACTTTGTTTTTTCTATAATAACTCTTATTGACCTTAGCAGTTCTCTAGGCAGCTCTATCTTTTCATATTCCATATTTACACCTCTAACACTTTTGATTTCCAGAATGGCCATTGATTGTGACCAAATTGAACCAATAATTCTATTTTGAGATTTTTTAATTCAACTGGAATGTCACATGCTCCAAAACAAGAATCTAGCCAGATAAAAACTTGGGAGTTTGTTTTTTGCTCTAACTCCCTTGCTATCTTTGTTGCTTCTTTTTTTAATCCATCCGGGAGCTGGATACAAACTACTTTTACGTTTTCTTTTTTTATAAGCTCGATTGCTTCTTCTATTTCATAGTTGTATTTCATAGCTCTTTAGAAATATAAACTTTTTTAAATATATTTGTTATTTAATATTTATGCAAATCGTTAATATGCAAACAGAAGACAGCTTAAATATCGTCGGGGATTACTTTGAGGGCAATAGCAAGGGAATTATTTTATTGCATATGTTTCAAAAGACTAAACTTTCCTGGAGAACTTTTGCTGAAAAGCTTAACAAAGAAGGATATAGTGTGTTAGCTATAGATTTTAGGGGGCATGGTGAAAGTGATGACAACTGGAAGAATTTTGTTGAAAAAGATTTTGTAAACATGGTAGAGGATGTGAAGGCTGCAAAAGCTTTTTTGAAAATACACGGCATTACTGAAATAGGAATTATTGGCGCGAGCATTGGAGCTAATACTGCTCTGAATTATGGGATGGAAGATGAGGATGTGAGGTTTGCAGTTTTATTAAGCCCTGGAATGAATTATAAGGGGATAGAGTTAGAACATTCTGATTTTGACAGGCCTGTATTAATTGTTGCGAGCAAGGATGATGCTCAGAGCTTTAATGATTCTAAAGAGATTTATAATCAATTAAGAAGCAAGGAAAAACAATTGAAAATTTTTGAGAAAAATGGGCATGGCACTGATATGTTTAAGAATCCAGAATTAGAGCCCTTATTAATTGAGTTTGTTAAGAAAAACCTTTAGTACGCTCTTGGTCTTTTTTCAATTTCAGAGATGAATATTAAATTTTTTTCGTAAATAACTGAATATTGAATGCGATAATCCCCGACCCTTATCCTGAATATCTTTTCCTTTCTGTTTATAACCCTCTTTATGTCTGTTGGGAAAGGATCTTCTTTCAACTTTTCTATTTTATCTATAAATCTTTTTATTGTTTCTTTATCACATTTCTTAAGAAATTTAGTTGCCTGATTTGAGTATTCAGCATCAAACATTATAATCCAAGCTCTTTTTTCAAATTTTCATGAGAGATTGTTTTGCTTTCTTTAAGCTCTCTCATAGCCTGCTCAAACCTTCTGCTTTCTTCACTTGTCATTATTGCATCTGGGTCAAACATGTGTTTTTTTATAAAAATAACTTCTTTTTTCAAGTCTTTTAATTCATCATAAATCTTTTTGATGATCATTGTTTCTGTCATATGATGATAATATTTTTCTTATATTTATAAACATATCTGCTGTTATTTTTTGAGAAAAATTTTTAAACATTAATCTGCTATGTAACTTAATGAACTGAAGTGCTGTAATTCTGGATGGAACTTTGTATTTTTCGTGATGAATCTTCATTCCAGAGCAACCTTTCTAGCCTTGCCATATCGCTCAACTCTTAAAAAACTAAAACTAGTGTATCCGTTTAGTTAACCGAAAATAACAAATAGTAGTTTCAACTACTAACTCTTGGGGGTTGGAGTGAGGAACGAATGGAAACCCCAAAAGAACTAAATGACTTGAGCAAGGAAGAACTAATTAAGATAATTCTTGACTTG
>JACQNJ010000024.1 GCA_016203115.1 Candidatus Woesearchaeota archaeon | reverse complement strand
TGTACTTAATTACAAAAACCATATGATAACGAATTCTATAGCTGCAGTGTGATGCTTTTCTTACTCTCATGAAAAGCATATGTGAGGATTATTTTATTAAAATTACGCAGCAAGCTGCGGGGTAAGCCCCAAGAAGGAATCAAGGCTCTGCTGCAGTGCAATTTAGGCAATTTGAGAGATTTGTTAACAAACTGGAACTTAGGAAGTTAGTAGAGATCGCAACCAGGAGTCCTAAGAACCGACGAGGAAGGCTTGTTGTTTCATTTCCTAAGTTCGATATTCAAAAGTTTAAAGAGAAGTATATGGTAAGATATGACGTATAAACGACATCGCACACTCTCCCCTAGAGGTAGTGCGATGTCGTTTATTGTGAATGAAAAGGCAAAACAAATGAAAACTTGTAACCTATGTGAAACGCCAATAGAATCAAAGAAAGGAAAAATATTCTGTAGTCCGTACTGCAGAAGTTTAAGCCACAAATTAGCTCAAGGTAGCTTGGATATCTGTGAAGTAAAAAGAAGATTAGAAAAAAGAAAAGAAACGCTAGGTTCTTATTCAAAGCTAAAAGGAGTTCAGCAGTTAGCTGATGAGTATTACTAAGATGACACTTGTTTATGGATATCCTAATTATTATGAAACAAGCTGGAATAAGACTTTATTAGTTACCAGCCAAATCCATGGGATTGACATTCAGCGTATAAGTAGTGTTGAAGATAGGTTAAAGCTCTTACTTGAAAGACTACAAATATTTGAAGAATGGTTAAAGAGCATGAAGAAGGCTACTGTAGGTTTTGAAGAGTTGAAAGATAAGTATGCTGAAGAGCTGAAATCCCAAAAAGAAAACCTAGACAATAAAGCTAAGGTCTTGATTCAAGGGTTTGAAGATACAATCAACAAAGAACTAACATCCCGTTTTATAGAGCTAGATAAAAAACTAGAAACTATCAAGCCTGAGGATGTGGATAGTGCAGAGATTTTAAAGGAGTTAAGAGAAGAAGTAGACTCAGCCAGAAAAGAAGAAAGAGGGTTTGAATACTCTTTTGTGGAAGAAAGAATAAAGAAAACATCTCTCCCAATTGAGATTAAGAGCTACCTTCTACGCTCTCTAAACGAATGTATAATAGATCCCAATCATAAAAAAAAGTTTAGATATGACTTGAATGATGTGATAATATATTTAGATCTAAGAGGAAATCTGGAAGAGTTTAAGTTCAAAGAGTTTGAGTTTAAGGATAACGCCAAAGAAAAGCCAACCAGACCAAAAGCGGAAGGAATAACGGAGAGTGGTTTGTATGGAGATAAATAAAAACTTTAAACTAACTATTAGGCAAGGTACAGGGTGGAAGTATCTAACAGCCAAGCAGAGCAATATCTTAGATGGGGTTGTAAGAGTTTTGATTGAGAATAAGACACGGGATAAGAAGCTATGTACTAATGATTTCATTAGAAAGATTGGAACAAATTATGAGACTCTTAGCAGAGTTTTAGGTTATATGGTAGCCGCTAGAGTATTAAAGAGCCAACAATATGGGAGGGTTGTTCTATATTCCTTTACACAAGATTGGAAGAGTAGATTAAAAGAAAGTACTACAAGGAGAGGAAGCTAAGTCCTTTCTCTCTAAATAATTATACATTATAGGTCTCAGATATTAATCTTTAAGATTAAATTTTGATAAGGGAAGTTAAGATGGCAAAAATATAAGGGAAGTTAAGATGGCAAAAATAAAACCAACAAAAACCACCCTTTCTACAGGAAAGGGAATAAAGGAAATAGTCTATAGATAAGGCATTCTATTACTTTTCTTGTAAAAATAGTATCCCGCTCCCCCTGCTACGCCTACAGCTACAACTAACGCGATTATATAATCTTCAACTGGATTTTGTCCACTTAAGAAAGTGACTATCTTCACAAGAAAGGATATCCCATTATCTGCAGTGGCATCAGCTGTAGGGCTTTCAATACTATCTTTAAAACTTTCAATGATTCCGATAAACAGGATAAAAACAACTATGCCTATGGCTATAAATTTAGATTCTTCTACAATTTTATCAAACGAACCCATTTCTCAATCTCTCCCATTAGCTCCTCTTTAACCCTCTTCTCTTCTTCTAATTATTTTTCATAAGCTTTCTGCAACTCTCTTACAAAAAGAAGTGAGGTTGATAAATTTGATTGTGGATTGGGTTAGCTTGGGAAATTGTTTCCCCTATAATTTACATCAACAGAGATACTAGCTATTGGTTGGTCTTCTATTGTGTAGAGTATATCACATACGAGGGGGATTTCCTCTTCTTCTTTTGGTTCATGATAAGATGATGAAATGAACATTAATTTAGGCTCATCTATATTATTAAAGTTCTCTACTGTAAAAACCAAGTCGTCTAGTTTGGTCTTTATTTCTCCAACATCACTCTTTAGATAGACTTCAGTAAGAAGACCACAATTTACCTCCATGTTAACACGTTCTATTGTAAAGTCTTCTTTAGATCTAGGCATAACAGTAAAGTAGTAATATGACCTTTTGGTATATAACGGAATTTCATAAACTTTGACACATTCTCCCCCATATTCACAAATATCTTTAGCTTCATCTTGACCAAGTTTCCACATATCTATTTTGAAGGTCATATTTTTTATAGGAGATTTACTAACCCCTATTAACTCATTAAATCTTCCATCAAGTTTGTTAAATCCTTCTTCTTGGCTATTATCAAAAAAAGTGCTAAAGCCTACAAATACTAATGTAATTATCCCAATTATAAGAGAACCAACTCCAACATAAAGAGCCCATACCTGGATTTTATGATTATTCTCTTCTCGAATATGACTTCTTTTTTCTCTAATTTCAGATTCCAATAGTGATTTATATCCTATCAGTCCTGCTCTATCCATACCAGTTCTTCCGCTTATTTCCTGTATAAAGTTTAGGAGATCATCTCCCGTCATTTGATCCTTTAAATCGCTCGGTATCATCCCGATCTTAGTTTTATCATCTAACCATGAGTTTGCTATCTTCAGCTTTAACTTATCATCCATTTTCATGTTTTCAATCACATCATTCTTTCCTCTTAAACCAATAGCTAAGGCCAAGCATTAAACAGCCAAAGAAGTATTAGGGTATAGGGCAGGACTAGGGGTCTTAATACAGGGAACTGATAGGATAGTTGGTCTCTTAAAAATATACATCTTTATTAAGACTAAATTATTTTTCAATTTAATATCTACTTTACAATTCTTAAGACCGTTTATTTCATTCTCTACGTATTGAGGATCTAATTTTTCTTCTGTTAAATCTCTAAGAAGTTCAACAGCATTCATTATCTGGATACCAACAACCTCTTTTTTGTTATTCATATCAATGACTATATCCCCTACTTCTACACTACCCTTAGACTTATCTTTTGGACTAAATAAGAACAGATCGTCAGATTCCTTATCATAGCTAACATTAAAGTTTTGCATTATTTCCATTTCATCCCTAATATCCAAATCTCTTCTCATACTCCTTATGAGTCATCCACTCAAGAACAATAGATACCACTAAAATCTCTTGGTTTTCTATACTATATACTAGTCTCCAAGCATTGGGCAGGTTGTACTTCCAGATATTATGCACATCATATTTTTGAATATAATCTTTAGGAATTAATCTCTTTGGTACTTGAATGCCGCAAAATGCATTTTCTTCAATATCCTCAAAGGCTCTAATCAACCATTCATACAGCTTTCTTTCATCTCCTTTTCCTTGCTCTAATTGCTCAAAGGCTTTCTGTAGCCTCTCATCTGCAAATTTTACTTTACTGGGAAGATTCACTTTTTTCTCCAAAACAAATGCTTTTGTAATGAATATTCCTTTATTTCTTTAGGATAGTATATCCATCCAATTTTTCCTTCAGCATCTATTGATATCTTCCTAGAGTAAAGCAGATAGTCTATAATAACACAAAAGGTCTGGTACATCATTTTTTTAGGTAAATGCTCCCATAAAGCTTTTTTCTTAAATTCTCCATCATATTTCTTTATAGATTCCTCTACCATAAGAACAGTATCCAATCTAGGAAACCTCAATACACTTTTTCTATCTAAAATCTCTTCTTGCATTTTAATCAAGTTATATCAGTTGATATAATATATAAATCTTTCTATTTGTCTCTTAAGAATCTTTTTAGGCATTGTATAAATACAAATTATTAATTACAAAGTTATGGCGCCATTTTTGTCGCCATAAGCATATAAACAATGAGTTTTTTTCCGTATTTATGCTAACGATTTATCCGTCAAATTGGAAAGAAATTGCTACAAGGATAAAGCTCAGAGATGGGAATAAATGTACAATTTGTTTTTCAACTAAAAGATTAGAAGTTCATCACACTAGGGAAAGTTCAGACCCTAAAAATCTAATAACCTTATGTTATATGTGTCATAAAGGGGGGGCTAATAGTTATTGTGGATTTAAAAAAAAGATAAGGTTATACAACGATATAAGATTAGATGATAAATTGTCACAGGAAGAAAAATTAATAGCGCATTCCAAATTGATCAGGGAAATAAGAGAGTACTACGGAAGAGTTCAAAATGTAAGACTGATGATTAAGAAAAAAGAACACAATTGCCTTAGTAATTTTAGATGAACACTTACTTCTTCAATACCAAATTCCCCTTCTGATCTATCTCTATCTTAATGTCATCCCCTTTCTTCCATTCCTTAGCCCTAACTATCTGATTAGGCAAGGTTACAAAGAATTGTCTATTTTTCATTTGTTGAAGTTTCATTATCCCATACTCCTCCTAGATTCTTTTTGATCTTTTTTGGTGTCAATCTTTTGCTTATAGTAAATCACTAATTGCATAACCAAAATTGTCGATAAAAGAGCAATTAGAACCCATCTCCCCCACCAACCAGATTTTGTATCTGAGAGAAATATATCTTTAGAAAGCCCACCGATTATTCCTCCAGTTATACTCCCACAAAGAAATACCAAAGAATCTTTCCAAATCATATTAATAGAAAGGTTAATAAGATTTATAATAATTTAGGTATTATTAAGGAGAGATATGATGGGGCGTCTACTTAAAGCCTCTTTGCCCAGTCGCGGCGTCTTTTAAATATGAAAAAAATTCTCACAAAAGACAACAGCATAACCTTCTTCAACCATGAATTTAAAGAAAATTTACATCCAGAATCAGGAGCAATTGAAAGCGTCTACAAAAGATATATCAATCATCTAAAATTAAGAGACAATATAAAAGTTCTGGACATAGGTTTCGGCATAGGCTATATCTCTCTAATAATTTTAAGTAAAGTTAAAGCGAACATCACAGCCTTAGAAAAAAACAAGGATTACATTGAAGCGATGAAAAATTTAAAATTACCTTATAGCCTAAAAGAAGCATATGAAAAATTAAAAAATATAAATTTAATAACAGGAGATGCAACAAAAACAATAAAAAAATTGAATAAAAAATTTGATTTAATAATCTTAGATGCATTTTCTCCAATAAGTAATAAAGAACTTTACTCAATTGATTTCTTAAAAGAATTAAAAAATAGAATGAATAAAGATTCAGTTCTGATAACATACACCAGCAATCCTATTGTAAGGTTTAACTTGATAGAATCAGGGTTTAAACTGCAGAAATACAGGATAAGCAAGTACGAAGAAGGGACAATAGCATCTCTTAGTAAAGAAAATTTGACAGAAGAAGATAAAAGATTAATAAGGGCATTCAGCTTACCTGTATAATATACCTGTAAAAAAGTTAATCTTGTCTAGTCTATAGAAGACAAATACCACTAAAATTATTAAGGCCAATAGCATCCCAGCTAGTATCATGCTGGCATAAAAATTCATTACAGTCCACTTCTTGTGCTCTCTAGTGGCTTTCAAATTTTTCAATTGTAATTCCTCGCTAAAGGAAATTCTATATTTTTCTCCATCAGAATCAGTTTTGTACATCTTGCCGTTCTCTTCAAAGTACTTTATGTCAGCCATATATCAATTAGATTTAGGCTATTTATAAATATTATTATTATAAAGTGGTTATTATAGAGAATAATAATCATTAATAAGGCTTATTAAGCTAAAATACAGCAAGGAAGCATGTTAGCAGAATCTATAATCGCATTCTCAGGCCTTGTAATAGGTTTTTTTCTCAATAAATTCGTGAAAGAAGAGCTAGAGATAGGAAAAAAATATTTCGCATTACTGTCAATAGTGCTTTTAGCATCATTATTGTTCCTAATTAAAGCAGATATCTCATTAATAATCGGTTTTTTAGTGGGAATATTGCTGAGCTTCATAGTTAAAGACATATATTTTTACCTTGGTTTACTAATTACTTCGATAGCTCTCTTTCAAGAAAACATAGTTATAGTCTCTTCAATAATATTTGTATTCGGTTTGTCCTATGCTGCCTTAAATCATTCAATGCTTAACAAGAAGTTAATGATAATTAGTTTTGTATTATTTTTCATTCCATTTCTCTTATTGCTCCAGATAAGAATAATAGGCAGTTATTATTCGATATTCCAGGGGATAGCAGCAGGAGGTATAGTAAAGTACATAATTGAAATTATTAAAAGGAAAAGATAAAGTTACATGCTTTCAAGTATTCTAATTCTTTCATTTATGTCAGGATGAGTGCTATACAAGCTGTTATCTTTCCCCTTAAATGTCCTTAAAGGGTTTTCAATAAACAAATGTGCAGTTGCCTTATTTGCAGCTTCTACTAAAGG
>JACQNJ010000003.1 GCA_016203115.1 Candidatus Woesearchaeota archaeon | reverse complement strand
GATATATGTTGTATGGCAGGGATGGGTGGAATTTCCACCAGCATCACCAGGTCAAAACAATTCTCAGCCACAATACACAATCCACTATAAATATTATGAAAATAATGAATGGAGCTTGTCAGGTATAGTCTACTCTGGATTTGCTTTTAATAATGAAGATGCCGATATTCAACTAGGCATATCAGAAAATAAATTGCAAGTTACATATTATGATCATGTGGATGGAATTGAAAAAGTAGAAACAATAGCAGAGATTTACGATGAAGAGGTTCAAAGCATAAAAGATACCTTAACTTACAATTTGATACTCAATGGTAATATTGACAAAAATAAAGTTATAAGTACTTTATATTTTCCATCAAATTTAAGCGGAGTTAAGATTAGTTGGAGTTCAAATGATACAACTATTATTTCAAACAAGGGTATAGTTACAAGAGATAATTTCACAGATAAAGATGTTCTTTTATTTGCTAATTTGCAAAAGGGAGAAACATCAGATTCAAAAGAATTTATAGTCAAGGTTAAAAAACAAGTTACAGCAACAGTTCCGGATGGGGATGGAAAGATAGATGCAGGTTCAAACACAGAAGTAGTTATAGATAATACAAATGCAGGAAGTTTAAAACAAATAGAAGTTCCAAACACAGTTGCCGATGATGAAGAAGTTGTGTTGAACCTTGTCACATTAGTTAACTCAAGCAAGGCATTAACTTTAGGTGCAAACAATTTAACATTATCAAGAAATTCAAATACAGGTGTTTCATATTCAGTTGAAATTCCTTCTGGAACAATTATTCAGGGAGAATCAAACTGGAATGGATTAATAACGGTTCCGACGGTTAAATCTACAAGTGAGGTTACAGTTACTGGAGGAACTCCTGATTTAGTTATTGAAGTAGGCAGTACTGGAGTTAAATTGACTTTTGACAAAGCAGTTAGGTTAATTCTTCCTGGTAAGGCAGGAAAGTCAGCAGGATATGTTGGAACTGATGATGTATTTATTTCAATAGATGATTGTACTGCTTCAGAAATAGCAGATCCTAATTCTTTGTTGGCAGAAGGAGACTGTTTCACAATATCGGAAGGTGATATGGTAATATGGACTAAACACTTTACTAAATTTGTATCATATTCTTCAAGCTCATCTAGCTCTTCAAGTTCAGGATCTGGTCCATCTGGAGGAAAGATCAGAAGCAACATAGTTATTGCTAAAGAACCTATAAAAGAAGCAATAGAAATACCAGTTATAGAGCCTGTAAAAGAAGTTCCAGAAGTGGCGGCTCCAACACCAATAGCTCAGCTAACCCCTGTTCAAGAAGAACAAGGGTTTTTTGATAGCTTAACGGGTGCAGTGATAGGACTATCAGGAAAGAAAAGTATAGCAGCTATATTTGTGGCAGCAGTAACCCTTGTAGGGGTGATTGGTTTCTATTACAGGAATATAAAGAGAAGAGAAAGGATAAGAAAGCAAATAGAGTCAATTAAGAAATAAATTCTTAAACTAAAAAAATAGAAGAAAGGTTTAAATATAAATAAAATACCAAGATAAATATGGCAAATGTAACTCTTGAACAAGTTAATATGAATATACTCAGTCTTCGTAGAGAAATTGGGGAGATTAAGGAAGAGATAGCAGGATTAAGAGATGTTGAACTAGAGATTAGACCAGAATATGCTGAAAAACTAAAAAGAATACAAAAACAAAAAGGTATTCCTTTCAAGAATGTTGAAGAATTGAGGAAAATCATAGAAAATGCGTGAATATGAGATAAAGCCTCATCTTCAAAATATACTTAATAAACTCTCAAAAAAAGATAAAGCAGCATACGAAATTATTTTAAAAAAAGTACAAGAAATAATAAATTCTAGTGATATTGAGCATTATAAAAACTTAAAGCATGGCATGAAGGAGTTAAAGAGAGTGCATATTGCTGGCTCATTCGTTCTAGTATTCCATTACGAAAAGAACAAAGATTTTATCTCGTTTATAGACTATGACCATCATGATAAAATTTACAGGTAGTATTATTGCTATTTTTATTAATATGAGAAGAAAAGAAAGATTAATAAAACTAAGGCTCTTCAAAATTATAGATTTGATATATCTAATGGGAGGAATGGTTTGATAAATATTCTATCAAAAAAAAGCATAATAATCTTTTTAGCTTTATTTTCTTTTATTCTTTTTACTAGTATTGTTCATGCAACAACCATAGATTATGTTGTATTAGACAAAAACATTACTAGATCAGGTGCAAGCGTAGACCTTGATTCAGCGGTTACATTAGACGGTAATACAGCAGTAAACTGTTATTCTTATCTTTCTGTAGATAGTACATATAGTCCAAATGACACATATCTCGGAGATTCAGATCCAAACTCATGTGACGGAGTATTTACACTTCCATTAGTAAACGAAGGAAATTATTTTGTTTTAGCTAGATTGATCTACCAGAATGGCTCAAACCCTCAAGAAACAACTGTAAATTTTGCTTCAATAACAGTTGATAATACACTTCCAGTTTTCATGAATCTAACTGACAAAACAATAAGAAATAATGAAAGCCTAGATTATAATATCTCTACTTATGATATTAATGGGATAAGTATACTTACTGTTAATGATACTACTAATTTTAACATAACTAGTTCAGGACATCTAGTTAACATTACTGAACTAAGTACAGGAAAGTATAAGCTAAACCTAAGTTTAGCTGATATTGCAGAAAATGCAAATTCGGCTACAATAACTATCACCATTATTGACAATAAGCAAGCTTATGCAGATAAACAGAATATTACTGTTTCAAACGGAACAATAGAGATAATTGTTGACTCTGGCAGTCCTGTTGAAAAGATTACAATACCTCAAGATATTTCAGAAGATACAGAAATAAACTTATCACTAGCATCCTTGTTAGATAATGGAAATGTAACTTTGATAAACAACCTTACCCTTACAAGAGAAACAAGCACCTACAATTATACTACAGTGATCCCATCTGGAGCGGTAATTATCGGTGGTTCTGAGTGGGATGGTAAGATTAGATTACCAACATCCAAAGCTACTTCAAGCTATACGGCTCCTTCAGGAAATGTTGATAAATCTATAGAAATAGGACAAGAAATTGAATTGAATTTCTCAAAACCTGTTAAAGTAGTCTTAGGTGGAATGGCAGGGAAGAAAGCAGGCTGGTCAAGAGGAAATGGCAACTTAAATAATATACCTTCAATTTGCGATAGTGCGGCAAATCCAACAAACATAAACTCTAAGATTACAAAGGAATGCTATATTGACTCTGGAGAAGATTTGATAATCCATTCTTATCATTTTACAACGTTTGCAGCTTACACCCCATCAAGCTCATCTAGCTCTTCAAGTTCAGGATCTGGTCCATCTGGAGGAAAGATCAGAAGCAACATAGTTATTGCTAAAGAACCTATAGAAGAAGAAGCAATAGAAACACCAGTTATAGAGCCTGTAAAAGAAGTTCCAGAAGTGGTTCCAATAATACCAGTAATTCAACTAATCCCTGTTCAAGAAGAACAAGGGCTCTTTGACAGCTTAACAGGTGCAGTAATAGGAGTAGCATCAGGAAAGAAAGGTATAGTAGCTATATTTGTGGCAGCAGTAACCCTTGTAGGTGTAATCGGTTTCTATTACGGGAATATAAAGAGAAGAGAAAGGATAAGAAAGCAGATAGAGTCAATTAAGAAATAAAACTAACTTTTGCAGTACTTTTCATAATCTCATCATAGCCTAACCTCTTTAGTTGCTTTAATAATTATCTTGGTAGTTAAACTATCTTTTAGGGAAAGATAGCCCCAGACCGGATTTGAACCGGCGACCTACACCTCTTTGGAGTTTTACCAAGGTGTCGCTCTACCAGGCTGAGCCACAGGGGCATGAAAAATAGAGAATTCTATTAAATTTTAAAGTTATCTAAAAAAATGTGCGAGGGACAGGATTTGAACCTGCGTAGGCACTAAGCCACAGGATTTCTTAACATTGCTTTTTTAT
>JACQNJ010000021.1 GCA_016203115.1 Candidatus Woesearchaeota archaeon | reverse complement strand
CTTCAAGATATTCTCTCAAAGCAGGATCAACTTTATTTCTCCAATTGGCCATTTTAGATTCCTCCAAAAATCCTGAGTTAAAGAAGCTTTAAATATTTTTCTATTAGCAAGTGATTACAAAAAAAAGCATATTTTTAAAAAACAACAAAGAAACACCTTCAATATGATAAAAAAAGGAATGTTCATAGAGATAAATTTTACTGCAAGAATCGCTGATTCTCAACGAGTTTTTGACACGACAAAGAAAGAAATAGCTGAAAAAAATAATTTTCACGAAAATCATGATTACAGTCCAATAATAATCTGCGTCGGTCATAAAGACATAATCCAGGGACTAGACGAACAGTTAATTGGAAAAGAAATCAAGGAATATACCTTCAACATTCCGGCAGAAAAAGGCTTTGGGAAAAAAAACCATGAATTAATAAAATTAGTTCCCTCTTCATTATTCGCTCAGCAAAACATAAAGCCAGTTCCAGGTTTGCAAATTAACTTAAACGAGATAATTGGAACAATAAGGTCAGTAAGCGGAGGCAGGACAATAGTTGATTTTAACCATCCTTTAGCAGGTAAAGACTTAACCTATGAAGTGGAAATTTTAAGGGAAATAAAAGATATAAAAGAAAAAGTAGCAAGTATTATAACCCAAATCACAAAAAAATTTGAAATAACAATAACTAACGACGAAATAGAAATCAAATCAGATATCAAAGAAGATTCCCAAGAAAAGCTTAAAGAAGAAATAAAAGAAAGAATTCCAGAAATAAAAGAAATAAAATTCTCAAAAGAAGAGAATGCAACATAATTTCTAAAATATAATCACTAAAG
Source organism: Candidatus Woesearchaeota archaeon (assembly GCA_016203115.1). Taxonomy (GTDB): domain Archaea; phylum Nanobdellota; class Nanobdellia; order SCGC-AAA011-G17; family GW2011-AR20; genus JACQNJ01. The sequence continues at coordinate 13,100 of JACQNJ010000021.1, read as the reverse complement.
AATAAATAAATTTATATATACACCTTAGATAACCAACAATATGGATTCAATCATAAGAACTGTTTCTAGAAATGAAAGAGAAAGACCATTGAAATCAGAAATAAGAAAGACTTCTCCTCTAGATGAAGAACTTGAGCAGTTATTAGCTGCACAAAGGGCAAAAATAAAAGTGATAGGTGTTGGAGGTGGCGGTGGAAACACAATTTCAAGAATATCTGAAATAGGGATTACAGGAGTTGAAACAATAGCTACTAACACTGATGCTCAGGATTTATTATATACAAACGCAGATGTGAAAATCCTTCTTGGAAAGCAAGTAAGTAAAGGAATGGGTGCAGGCTCCCTTCCCCAGGTGGGAGAAGAAGCTGCTAGAGAAAGTGAAGCAGAAGTAAAGCAAATAATTCTTGGTTCAGACATGGTATTCATTACTTGTGGATTAGGTGGGGGTACAGGAACAGGCGCATCTCCAGTTATAGCAGATATTGCAAAAAAAAGTGGTGCACTAACAGTTGCCGTAGTAACAATCCCTTTTTCTATGGAAGGAAGAAGAAGGTTGGACAATGCACTGTTAGGCTTAGACAAGTTAGAACAGGCAGTTGATACATTGATTGTCATTCCAAATGATAAGTTGTTGGAGCTAGCGCCAGATTTGCCTTTGCAGACAGCGTTCAAGGTAGCAGATGAAATTTTGACAAATGCTGTAAAAGGAATTGCAGAGCTAGTTACTAGAGCAGGTTTAGTCAATTTAGATTTTGCAGATATAAAAGCAGTAATGGGAAAAGGAGGAGTAGCAATGATTGGAGTAGGTGAATCAGATACTGAACGAAGAGCAGTTGAAGCAGTTGAAAAAGCAATCTCCAACCCACTACTTGATGTCGATATAACAGGAGCTAATGGAGCGCTTATAAACGTATCAGGAGGGCCGGACATGACGTTAAACGAGGCCAAAGAGGTAGTGCAAAGAGTATCAGAGCGTTTAGATGAAGATGCAAGAATAATATGGGGTGCGCAGATTTCAGAGGACCTTGAGCACACAGTAAGAACAATGCTCATAGTAACAGGAGTTCATTCTCCCCAAATATTTGGAAGTATAAAAAAATTATCTCCAGAGAAGAAAAACAGAGAAATGGAGCAAGAACTAGGCATTGACTTTATGGATTAGCCATAATAAGGTTTATAAACCCAATTTTCTCAAGTTTTTTATGGCTTTATGGGAGAAGTTCAAGTTATTCATTATTGAATCAAAAAGGGTATTTAGATCAACAAAGAAACCATCAAAAGAGGAATACTTAGCCATAGTCAAAGTATCAGGCATAGGGGTGTTTATCATAGGATTCTTGGGATTTTTGATCCATATGATATCATCATTGATTAACTAAGATGGCAATATTTGCTATAAGAACAACAGCAAACAGAGAAGACCAGGTATTGGATTTTGTTAGTTCAAACGCTAAAAAAAAGAAATTAAACGTCTATTCCTTGATCCACCCTCATGGTATGAGGGGCTATGTGTTCATAGAAGCAGATAACAAGCAAGATGCTGAAAATGCCACATTAGGTGTTCCATATGCTAAAGGGATCCTTCAAAGTCCTGTAGTTTACAAAGAGATAGAGCACATGTTAGAGCAGGCAAAGACCCAGACAAATATTATCAAAAATGATATAGTCGAGATTATATCTGGCCCTTTCAAGAGAGAAAAAGCAAAGGTCGTAAGAGTTGACAAGCAGAAAGAAGAAGTCATTGTCGAATTATTAGAATCAGCAGTGCCTATCCCAATGACAATAAAATTAGATTCAGTCAAAGTTATAAGAAGAGAAGGCGAAGAGCAAAAAGAAGAATAAAATGGGAACAGAAAAGCTAGAACTATTAGTTGAAGGGGGAAAAGCAGCAGCTGATCAGAATACAGCACAAAAGCTTGGACCTCTAGGTATTTTGCAAAGTGTCATAAAATCAGTAAATGATAAAACAGCCTCATTCGCAGGCATGAAAGTTCCAGTAAAGATTTCTATAGATACAGCAACTAAAGAGTTTACAATAGATATAGGAACTCCTCCAATAGCTGAACTAATAAAAAAAGAGTTAAATATACAAAAGGGTTCAGGCACACCTGACAAGCAAAAAATTGGCAATCTTTCAATAGAATCAATAATAAAGATTGCAAAAATGAAAAAAGATACCATGCATGCTAATACATTGAAATCAGCAGTAAAATCAGCAACAGGATCAGCAAATTCTTTAGGTGTTTTGGTAGAAGGAAAACAGGCAAAAGAAATATGCGAGATGATTGATAAAGGTTTTTTTGATGAGCAAATTCAGGAAGAACAGACAATAACACCTGAAAGTAAAAAGCAAACTCTAAAATCCCAGTTAGATGAATATAACCAAATAATGAAAAAAGAATTAGAGAAAATGAAAGCAGCTGCAGCAGTGCAAGAAAAGCCTAAAGCTGCAGAAGAAAAAGCAGCAGTGCCAGGAGAAGAAAAAGTAGCAACTGCTAAGCCAGCAAAAGAAGAGAAGAAGCCTGGAAAGAAATAGTTTCATATCGAAATAATACATAATCTTAAAGATTTAATAAGGCTCGAACAAGAAAGGATAATACATCTAGCCAAGAATTAAGGTTTAGGGTTCTCACAAGCACAACAATAAATTTATAAAACAAATAGGATGGATAAAATAGGGTGCTACTTCCATTGCCAGTATGGGACTTCAAGGAGAAGCATAAAGCTATAGGCTAATGGTTAGGCTCACAGGTTTGGGTCTGTAAAAAGCAAGAAACCTGTTGATCCAGGTTCGAATCCTGGTAGCCCCATTCTCCAAAAGCTTTAAAAAACAAAGGAATAAGAATACTTTACAGAAAATGGCAAAACACAAAGTAGGAACAGCAGGTCGTTTTGGATCAAGGTACGGAAGAAAAATCCGCCACATAGTTTCGGAGATTGAGAAAAAGTTACGTGCATGGCACAAATGCCCTTACTGCAAAAAAGAAAGAGTAAAAAGAATTTCAGCAGGGATATGGGAATGCAGGGCGTGCAATACAAAATTTACAGGAAAAGCATATACAGTATAAAATGGTTACACATAAATGTTTTGTTTGTGATAAAACAGTAAAGCAGGATTATACTAAAAAGAAAATTCGCTGCCCATACTGCGGTTCTAAAATTCTATACAAGCCTAGGATAATCTCAAGAAAAGTAAAAGCTATATAAAATGGAAGATCAAAATCAACAAATTCAGAAGCTTCAGCAATTAGAACAGAACTTGCAGTCTTTGATGGTGCAACGTCAAACATTTCAGTCTCAATCTCTCGATACAGAAAATGCATTAAAAGAGATGCAAAGTCCTCAAAAAGAGGTTTACAAGATCATGGGGACTATCATGGTAAATGTTTCACAAGAAAAAATAAAAAAAGAATTGGAAGAGGAAAAAGAAATTCTAAGTATAAGAATCAAAAACATAGAAAAGCAGGAAGATGTTTTAAAAAAAGAATCAGAAAAAATAAAAAAAGAGGTACTGGAAAAATTAAAGCAGTAAAAATGATCAAAGATGAACTCAACGATATTATCACAATACTTCAATCTATAAAAGAAGATAACACAGTTCCAAAGAATGTGAAAAGTAGGATAGACTCGACGATAGGCTCTCTCAACTCTGAAAACGAAGTTTCTCTAAGAATAGACAAGGCTTTACAGGAGTTAAGTGAGATATCAAATGACCCAAATGTCCCTGCATACACTAGAATAGAGATACTAAATTTGATAAGTTTGCTAAGCACAGACCAATAGAAATGTTTATATATTTATTGCCATAAATACAGAATAAAATGGGTGCATTCTCAAAGTTTAAAGATATCTTCAAAAGGGAAGATGAAGGATTCGAAGGGGAAATGGGTGAAGACTATGTAGAGTTAGCAGGCCCAATGGAAAGAGGCACAAAAGCAAAGGTTATAGTAAGACCTTTCGTTATTGAAGATTTTACTGATATAAAACCAGTTCTAGACTCCCTAAGGGAAGGGGTAACTATCGCTCTTGTAAATATTAGGCCATTAAAGGAAAGAGACATCGTGGAACTAAAAAGAGCTGTAAGTAAATTAAAGAAAACATGCGATGCAATAAATGGAGATATTGCAGGATTTGGAGAAGACTGGATTGTTGTAACTCCCCCATTCGCGCAGATTTACAAAACAGGTCAGACTGAAGAGATTAGAGAAACGAGCACAGCAAGTGGTGCTATGCAGCAAGGTGAATAATTAGTTTTATAAAATTATATGCTTATTCTGTTTATGCTATGGAAGTAATTGAAAGGCAAGAATGCCCTGTTTGTAGAAAAAAGGCAATGCAGTTGATCCAGGAAGAAAAAGAGGTTCCTCATTTTGGAAAATGCTACCTGATGTCTATGAATTGCACAGAATGTTTATATCATTCTTCAGATATAGAAGTTGAAAAAAAAGATAATCCTAAAAAATATGAATTCACAATTACAAAAAAAGAAGACCTTAATGTAAGAGTCATAAAATCAGGCACAGCAACAGTAAAAATACCCCAGTTAAGAATATCTGTGACTCCTGGTGTTTCTTCTATTGGTTACATTTCAAACATAGAAGGGGTACTAAGAAGATTTAAAAAGATAGTCGAAGATCAAAGAGATACTGCTGAAGATCTAGACATAAAAAAAACAGCTAAAAATTTATTGAAAAAATTTTGGAAAGTAGAATGCGGAGAACTACCACTAAAAATTATCATAGAAGATCCTTCAGGAAATTCTGCCATAGTCTCTAATAAATCAGTAATAAGTAAAAAATGAAAGTTCTATTTGTAGATGCAAGGGCAATTTTCGATATATCAGAGCTAAAAAAGAAAATTCAAACCAAATTCAAAAAAGGAAAATACGGATTAGTGGCTAATGTGCAGTTCCTTCCCCAGCTAGAAGAAATAAAAAAACTCCTGCCGGATTCAGTGGTAGCAGGCCAGGTAGTAGGTTGCAATGTTTTAAACACTATAAAAATAAAAGGAAAAGTAAATGCATTTATTTACATTGGTTCAGCCTATTTCTATCCTATAGAAATTGCTGCAAAAACAAAGCTCCCTGTCTACATAGCGAACCCATTAACAAATAAAATAAGCTTGGTTTCTAAAACTCAAATAGAAGAATATGTAAAGAAAAGAAAAGGTAAAATTTTAAAATTCCTGTCAGTAAAAAAAATCGGGATTCTAGTCTCAACAAAACCAGGACAGGAAAATATGCGCCTAGCATTGATGATAAAAGAAAAACTTAATAAAGAATCTTCTATATTCCTTTCAAATACATTAAATCCATCAAGTTTAGAAGACTTTCCAGAAGTAGAGTACTGGATAAACACGGCATGTTCAAGAATTGAGCATCCAAAAATAATAAATTTCGAGGATATTCCTTCTGAATATCTCGATGTAAATCCAAAAGTTGAAAATTTCAGACCAAATCTCATAAAAGCCAAATGACAAAAACAGAAGACATAATGAACATAGCTACAAAAAGAGGCTTCTTCTTCCCAGCTGGGGAAATATACAAGCCCATCGCAGGGTTCTGGACATACGGCCATCTTGGCACATTAATGAAGCATAACTGGGAAGATCTCTGGAGAAAGTATTTTCTTGGTTTAAGTACAAATTATTTTGAAATAGAAGATGTAAATATTATGCATAAAGCAGTATTTCAAAGCTCAGGCCATTTAGATAACTTCAATGATCCTTTAATAGAATGCAAAAAATGCCATTTCCGTTGCAGGGCAGACCAGTTAATTGAGGATTCTGTTGATATAAGCACAGATTCACTTAAAGAAAAAGAGATGGAGGACATTATTAAAAAAAGTAAAATAAAATGCCCTAATTGTAACGCTTCTGATTTTGATAAGGTAGTTTGGTTTAACATGATGTTTGATTTGAAAGTTGGTGTAACGGGAAATGATGTAGTTTATCTAAGACCTGAAACAGCGCAGTCTCCCTATATAGCATTCAAAAGAGAATTCCTTGCTTTAAGGGAAAAACTCCCTATGGGTCTAGCTGTCATAGGAAAAGCATTTAGGAATGAAATATCACCAAGGCAGGGATTTTTCAGGCTAAGAGAGTTTACTCAAGCAGAGTTGCAAATTTTCTTTGACCCTGAAAACCTAGACAAAGCAGATAATTGGAACAGAATAAAAAGTTACAAAATAAGGGCTTTCCTAGTAAAAGATAAAAGAATAAATGAAATATCTTGTGATGAGTTAAATAAAAAATTAAAATTACCAAAGTTCTATGTATACTATATGGCCAAAGTTCAAAAGTTCTATTTAGATATATTAAAAATTCCAAAAGATAAGTTCAGATTCAGAGAATTATCAGAAACAGAAAGAGCATTCTACAATAGAATACATTTTGATATTGAATTAGATTTAGAAACACTAAAAGGATTCAAGGAGTTAGCAGGTTTGCATTACAGAGGAGATCATGATTTAGGAGGTCATCAAAAAGGCTCAAAAGAAAAATTAGAAGTTAACATAGAAGGGAAAAAGTTCATCCCTCATGTGTTGGAACTAAGCTTTGGTGTTGACAGAAACATCTGGGCATTGATGGATATTTTCTATAAAGAAGAAAAAGAAAGAACATTATTCAAATTTAATCCAGAAGTGTCTCCTATTAATGTTGCTATATTTCCATTGGTAAGAAAAAATAAGTTACCTGAAAAAGCAAAAGAAGTATTTGAATTATTAGACCAAGAGTTCACATGCTCCTATGATGAAACAGGTTCAATAGGAAAAATGTATAGAAGAATGGATGAAATTGGTTGTAATGCAATGATCACAGTAGACCATGAAACATTAAAAAAAGATTCAGTAACCCTAAGAGACAGAGATTCTCTAAAACAAATAAGAGTTAAAATAAAAGATCTTAAAGAAATTCTAAAAAAATTCTTAGAAGGCGAGAAGCTAGAAAAACTAGGAAAGATAGTTTAATAAAATTAATATATTCAATTCTTAGAAAGGGCCAGTAGTATAACGGTTAGAATCCGCCCATGGCATGGGTGGGATCCGGGTTCGAAAAATCAAATCGAAAGTCCCGGCTGGTCCAATACATTTATAAAAATGAGCAATAAACTTAAACTAATGAAAAGTTGGAAAATAATTGTCATACTTCTTTTAATTTTTTTAGTTGTATTCTTAGCAACAACAAAGGTAGATTCACCGAAAATATCTCAGAATCAAATAGCAGTAATTCCCATAACAGGAACATTGACCTCTTCAAGCTCTCTCGGTTTTAGTCCATTAACTTCACAATTAACTAACACAGATAATATTTTAGAGTCTCTAGAAAAGGCTAACACAAATAATAACGTAAAAGCAATTATCCTAGAAATAAATTCCCCTGGAGGAACAGTAGTGGCTTCAAAAGAAGTTGCTGAAGCAGTAGCAAAATCAAAAAAGCCAACAGTAGCATTTATCAGGGAAATTGGCACATCAGGGGCATACTGGGTAGCTTCCTCAGCAGATTATATCATTACAGATGAATTATCAATAACAGGCAGTATTGGCGTTTTATCATCTTATTTAGAATTTTCTGGTTTCCTGGAAGAGCATAATGTAAATTATCAGGAATTAACAGCAGGTAAATACAAAGAGCTAGGGAACCCATTCAAAGAATTAACTCCAGATGAAGAATCAATTTTAAAAGATAAATTAGTAAAAATTCAAGATGTTTTTATAAGAGAAATTCAAAGTAAAAGGAAGATCAAGAACATTGAAGACATAAGGACAGGTAAGTTCTATCTAGGCTTTGAAGCAAAAGAGCTTGGTTTAGTAGATGAGCTAGGAAATAAAGAAAGAGCCATAAAAAAAGCCCAGGAGTTAGCAGGAATAGAAAGTTCAGAATTGACTCGCTATGAGTCTAAAAAAACCATATTCGATCTTTTTAGTGCCCTCTCAGAAAACTCTTTCTATGCAGTGGGAAAAGGTATTGGTGAGGAATTAAAAATTGATCAGGACAACAACCCAGTAATAATGGCATAGCAAAACTCTTAAAAAACAGTTTCTCTTATAATAATAGCAGACTAAATCGGCGGGTTAGCCCCTCGTTGTAACCGCAAACGGGCTTCATGGCGGGATTGAATCTTGGGGAGAGGTATATGCACTCTTGCAAACCTCAGCCGTACTGATGATCCTCTGTCCTGTTCGGCTGGTATAGTGAGGAACTGAGTCAGGGTAGGAATACAGCAGCTCTAACTTATTATGCTGGCGCTTATAGGGTAGCAGAGAGTAGGAAAAGCTGGGATCATTTGCAGGAACTGTATATATCCATCTCCAGGAGCGTCTGCAATTATTAAAAAAAGAGAGCTTAAAAGCTCTTTCCAGTAAGGATTTTGACTCTGCTTTCTCCAGGCCTTACTCTAGAATCCATTGCAACCAAATATTTCAAGTTGCTTCTCTCAGCAGTTAAAACTAGGTTCCTGTCAATATATCCATCAAAGACAATAGCATAGGCATTCTTCAAATTTCTAATAGTTCCGCCTAATTCACTAGTTGGCACTTTTCCAAGAATGTCTAATTTCTCATCCAAAATAAAAGCTCCTCTTGTTCCAACTAAATCATCTAGTAAAGATTTAAATTTTCTAGTCTCATCAGTCTGGACTGTTTTAACAGACTCAAGTCTTTTTACAACAGACTTTTCCTGCACATTTTCAATAGGCCTCTCTTGAGAAAGTACTGGTCTAGACATTATACGAGGTTTTTCATAGAGGTGGTTAGCATTTTCAGCAGCTTGCGCAAAATCTAGTTTCACTTGCTCAATCGTAACCCTGCTTCTTAACGCCTTATGAATTTCCTTCTTAGTAATCTCCTCAACTTCCTTTCCATCAGGAGCTCTTATCACATAATCTAGTTCAATCCCTGCATCGATCAATCCCTTCACAATCAAGTCCCCACCCCTATCTCCATCTACGAAAGCGACCAAAACTTTTTGAGAACCCAAAGTCTTAATTGTGTTAGGTATACTAGTTCCATTCACTGCAATAACATTCTTAATGTCATGTTTCAATAGATTAAGAACATCCGCTCTTCCCTCTACTAAAATGACCTCTTCACTTTCATCAATAGCAGGTCCAGCAGCTAATCTATCAGGTCCATATTCAATAGCAGCCATCATTCTAACAGAATGTTCCACAACATCAGTAATTTCCTGCGAATCAGGCAACACGCTAGAGGTCAGTTCTCTCAACAGCTCTTTGGCTCTCTCAATCACAAAATTCCTTTTGGAAATCCTGACATCCTCAATCTTCTCAACTTTAACTTTAGAATTGCAAGGTCCTATCCTTTGAATAGTCTCCAAAGCAGCTGCGATTACAGCAGTTTCAGCCTTATCTAAATTGCTAGGAACAATAATTCCCCCATTAGTTCTTCCATTTCTGGTTTCTAAATTAACTTCAATTCTACCGATTCTTCCACTTCTCTGTAACTCTCTAAGCTCAAGATCATTTCCTAATAATCCTTCAGTTTGCCCAAAAATAGCGCCTACAACATCCGGTTTTTCAACAACGCCTTCTGCGTTAATGATAGTATGAACTATGTATTTCGCTCCTACAGGGCTTATTTTTGCCATTTAAATCCCCCCAACTTAAGCCCCTCAAAACTATAGAACAAAGCCTCAAAAGCAGAAATACAAACTATTTTCTACCTTTTTTGCCTAATTTACAGTGATTTTGATATTTTAATGATAAATGAAGGTTAATTAAGCTTTGTTTGATAGTTTAAAGGTGATTTATATTATCATGAATGTTGCCTGGGACACTAACTCTCAAATTCATCGTGTGAGCCGTTGGCTTACTCCATTGAGTATTCTCATGCCAGGCTATAGCTCAACAAGTAGTATTCCTATATAAAGATTTCTATAACTACTCAGGAAAAGCAAAATTAGTCATATTTAGCAGCTTTCAAGTATCTTTTAACCTCATCAAACAAACTATAGGTTTCTGCCATTAAGTCTTTATGGATATTGTCAAAATGTTGCTTAGCAATAAACTTATCAAAAACTTCCCTAATAAACTTGGTCGCAGGGTTTTTCTCCCAATTGTCTTCATAATCCTTGTATACATAACTCTCAAAAAGAATAGAAACATTACCTTTCAGAAGGTTCCTGTTCCCTACCTTAACGTCTTCAAGTTTGTTTCCACTGAAAGTAATATTCATTACCATCTTGGCATAATCGTCCACCTTTTTCTCAGAGCTCCATTTGATAGAGACAGTCTTGCCGTCTTCAAAGTCTCTGTCGCTATACTCTTTTTCCATAAAATCATATCTTCTCTGAAAAAACCATTGTTTCATTAGTGCATAAGTCTCTCTTAAATCAATAAATCCTGATTTTTTAATCATAATTCCACTTATTACATAATCTGTTTCAGCCATATTCTTATAAATCCTCTTGTATTATTAAACCTATCTCGTTAAACCCAAATTCTCCTTAATGTAATCAACAAATTGGTATAATAGAGTGTAATAAACAACCTTATGCTCCTCTAGCCTCCTCCTTCCAATAAAGTTAAAATAAATCCTATCAATAAAACTGGATTTGTCCCACACATCCCCACCATATCTTACAGAGGCAATAACCCTAATCTCGACATCTCCTTTATCCATTTTTCTTTTGACATCCCCTACCTGTATCTCAACTTCGCTCATTCCTAAAATTAAAAAAGTAACTTCCATGTCATAATAGAAGTAATTGCTCTCTTTTCTAGAGCATACCCAATGAATCTCTAAATTTTTTACTCCCCCTGCAAATCTTCTCTCTGTAAACTTTTTCTCTAATGTCTTTTCATCGGCAAAGCCTCTATCTTCAAGCCATAGCTTCATGAATTTGTATACTTCAGCAAAATTCGTGACACCCTGCCATCTTATCTTCAATCCTCCTCCCGGTGTAAGTAATGCCTTATCTCCCATTTTAATCATACATTCCAAGAGTTCTTTTCATATCACCAATAAGTTCCATCATCTCTAAATATAAATTGGTCTCATAATAGTGTTTTATTTTACCTTTAATTAAAAAATTAATATAAAGATAGAATAAAAGTCTTTTGAAGGGAGTATCCTGCCACTGGTTTCTATAATCTAAATCCAAATAGGCAACTATATTTATCTTGACATTTGCATGTTTTTTTTTATACTCTCTGCACAAGGCAAATGTTTCTATATGGAACTCAACAAAATCATCCACTTTCTTGTCACCATCAAGTTTTATATTCAATTCATTCCCATGAGCCCTATACTTCTCAGTATTCTCTCTCTCAGTAAAAGTATACATTCGTTTATCAAACCAGTTTTTTATAGTAGAGTAATACAGCTCAGCATCAAAAGGGCCTTCCCTAACAATAACAATCGCATTACTAGGAGTGATCACATCTTTTTTAGGTATAGCCATAGTATCGAAATCCTTCTGAAATTAATAAAACTTTCCTTTCAAAATGCATTTAAATAAGAAGAATAATCAAGAAGCATGGAAAGCTGCATATTTTGTAAGATTATAAAAAAGGGTATTCCCAATTTTTCAGTAAATGAATCTAAAAATTTCTTAGCTTTTCTCGATATAAACCCAAGAACAAAAGGTCATGTATTAATCATCCCCAAAAAGCATTATACAAATCTTACAGATTTCCCTTCTTCTTTGGCTAAAGAGCTGATTGAATTTTCCCAAGGAACAGCAAAAAAAGTATTAAAAGCAGTTAAAACAGCAGATTTCAATTTTTCAATAAACAACGGAAAAAATGCAGGTCAAGAAGTTTTTCATGCCCATTTCCATATAATCCCTAGGTTTAATGATGACAAACTCGCTCATTGGCCAAAATCTCATTCTGACAAAGAAATGCTCAAAAGATTAGCAGAAGAAATAAAAAAAGCTTAAAGTAGTTGAGTAAGTAACTTATTTTAATGTCTTAAGATACTAAGAATACAATATTTTTATTATTTTTCCCACTAGAATTTCAAATTGGTTTTAAAGTGAAATAAAAAATTAGAGAAAATTAGTAAATTTCATAAAATTAAAGATATTTCCAACTATAACCTTTTTACAACATGTAGTAAATAGAACCATTACGTTGGAGGATCTTCTATAGAAGCCCTGTAAAGAACCACAGAAAAGAGTTTAGCTGTTATGATAGGTTTATCTGTTAATCTTCCATAAAGTGCCATAGAAATTACTATATTGACTAATACCCATAAGTTATAGAGAGCTACTGAAAATAAGAAATAAAATAATCTGATATGAAAGTTCTTGCTTGTTGTTTTAGCTTTAAAGTCATGGTCTAGATTTCTATAAGAGGTTTCAATGCCCCATCTTTTCGAGTAGAAAGTGTAAAGATGATGAGTTAATTGAACTGGAATTCTTAGATTAGTAATAAAGGCTCTTTGTATTCCTTCTTCATCATTCACTAAGACTAGTCTTGTAACTGCTTTATCCTTATGAGTTCCAATTTCAAAGTCTTCAATTATCCTTGCCTTAACTCCAATAGATTTTCTCATCCAGGCTTTAACTGTTGGACTTCTCACTTTAGGCATGAGAAATTTAACTCTGTTTTCTTTTAGAACATTAATTATTTTAGGTCTGTCAAATCCTCTGTCTAAGTAAACTTTTCCAATATGGATTTTATCTTTAGCTTTCTTGATTAAAATATCAACCAAGTCTTCTAAATTATCCAGCTTATGAAATGGAATAGCATTTAATGTAAAACGTTTTCCAGCTACAACTATTGAAGATGTAATAAACTGGTAGAAATGATTAGTTCCTTTGTCGCTTTGTCCTTCCATTACATAATGATCATTCTTATTTCCATAGTAAGGAATTTTATGGATATCTATAGCAATATCCAGCTTTCTTCTTTTTAGGATATTATAGTTTTGCTTAGCATAATTCAAAATTACCTCTAAAACTCTATCAAAAATATCCTGTATTTTTTCTTTGCTGTCAAATGAAGCCTCCCAACCGCAGCAAGCTGCGGGGTATCGGTTAATGGTTGAACTCATATAATGTCAACTGATTAACGTCCCTTCCTTGCTTTCTGACATACTCCTTTACTTCATCAAGTCCTCTTCCATCTCCAACAGTAT
>JACQNJ010000002.1 GCA_016203115.1 Candidatus Woesearchaeota archaeon | reverse complement strand
CTTGAATCAATAGTAAAGCAGCAAAAAAGAAAAATAGTTCTAACAGAAAAATTAGTTACTTCAAATCCAAGAAAAGCTGAAAAGTTTTTCAAAAAATCAATAAAAGAGGGTTATGAGGGAATTATGGCAAAAAACCTTGATTCATTATACAAGCCAGGCCGCTATGTAAATGGCTGGATGAAAATAAAAAGAATTCTTGATCCCTTAGACTTAGTTATCACAAAAGCAGAATACGGTGAGGGAAAAAGAGCAGGCTGGCTTACAAGCTACACAATTGCCTGCAAAGATAAAAACAGAGTTTTAGAATTAGGAAAAGTTTCTACAGGTGTAAAAGAAAAAGCAGAAGGCTTGACATACAATGAGATAACAAAACTGCTGAAGCCATTGATCATAGAAAAAAAAGGAAAAGAAGTTACAGTAGAGCCAAAAATAATTATTGAGGTTGCTTATGAAGAAATACAAGAATCTCAAACATACAGCTCAGGGTATGGATTAAGATTCCCAAGGGTGCTAAGGTTGAGAACAAATGAAAAAACAATAAAAGATATTGACAACATAACCAAAGTGAGAAAGATTTACAACTCGCAAAAAGGTAAGAAATAGGTTGCAATATAACAACTAACCAATAACAATCTTTATATATAGAAATGTTTTTACATTCCAATAATAAACTACCATAAAAAGAGGTGGTAAACACCAGGAGAGTGGTTGTACATGATTGTAAAAGAGGAGTTCCTAAATAAGTTAAGACAATTTTTTGGTTTAAATTTATACGAAGTGCGGATTTGGACTGCTTTGCTTTCTAGAGGAGTTTCAACAGCAGGAGAATTATCTGATATTGGAAATGTTCCAAGATCAAGAGCATATGATATTTTAGAATCATTAGAGAAAAAAGGTTTTGTAGTAATGAAGCTAGGAAAGCCAATTAAGTACATAGCAGTTGAGCCAAAAGAAGTTGTTGAAAGAGTCAAAAAATTAGTTATGGAGGATGCTCATGACTCTGTAAAAAAGTTAGAAGAATTAAAAACAACAGATGTGTTAAGGGAATTAGACCTCTTGCATAGGCAAGGAATAGAATTCATAGAGCCAACAGATTTATCAGGAGCAATTCGTGGTAGGCATAATATTTATGCACACATGGAATCGTTAATTAAAAATGCAGAGAAAACTGTTACAATTGTTACAACAGGCAAAGGCTTGATTAGAAAAAGTGAAACATTAAAATCAACGCTAGAGAGATTAAAGAAGAAAAATGTAAGGGTAAGAATTGCTGCAAATATCACAAAAGCTTCTTTAGATGCCGCAAAAGAAATGGGAAAAATTGCAGAAGTAAGATCAACAAACAAAGTTAATGCAAGATTCTGCATAATTGACAACAAAGATCTGGTATTTATGGTTATGAGCGATGAAAATGTCCACCCAAGTTATGATGTAGGGATATGGGTCAACACGCCTTTATTCACATCAGCTTTAGATAATCTATTTGAATTAGCCTGGAAAGATATGACTCCCTTAGACAAAGTAAAAGTCTAAGTTTCTTTTTTATATGTTTTCCAACAGTTCTAATTTTTTAAAACTTTTGTCTAAACTACGCTCGTAACCCTCCTTTCATAGCTCATTACTGCATCCATTGTTCTTTTTCCTCTTTCCTTTAAAATTTCTGTGGGCAATTGTTTTAGTTTGTTAGCTCCAGTTCCAGGCCTTGAGCTAAATCTAGATAAGTTGACCACTTCCGGTTTTATCTCTCTAATTAAATCCAAAGTTTCTTTAAAATCCTCTTCAGTTTCAGTGGGATATCCAAAAATTATATCAGTTATAATAGAAATTCCTTTAAAATCAGATCTAAATTTATGGACAATATTAATGAAGTCCTCTTTAGTGTGATTTCTTCTCATCTCTCTTAAAATCATATTGCTACCACTTTGAACAGGGATATGTAAAAATTTCTCAATTTTATCATTTTTATAAACTTCAATTAACCCATTAAGCATTCTCCTAACATGCCATGGGTTCATCATCCCTATCTTGATTTTAAAATCTCCATCAATTTCTAATATTTTATTTAGTAAAAAAACTAAATCTTTTCCATAATCCAGTCCATAAGCTCCATTATCAGTAGAGGTCAAATGAAAATATTTAATTCCTAAATTCTTCTTAACCCTTATCTCATTTACAATGGAATTATAATCCAAACTTTGTATTTTCCCCTTAGCTAATTTAGTCTCGCAAAAACTGCAGAAATCAGTACAACCCTGAGAGATTTGTATTACTGTTTTATCTCCATTCTCAAATTTAAGCATGTTTAATTTGTTTAAATTAATTTTATCTAAAAATTCAGCTCTCTCCAATTCTATCGCATCGCATACCTTGTCAATGTTAAAAGTATTCACTAAAGAAGCCCGGGGGTATATTTTCCTCAGTTTTTCCTTCTCAGCTTCAGCCATGCATCCAGTAATTACAATTTTTTTATTTTCGTAAAGCCTAGAGAGTTTATTCCTGATTTTATTAGCAGTAGTCTGTTTAACAACACAGGTATTCACCACAACAACGTCCGCATCATTCTCATTCTCAACAATATCAAAGTTATCCCTCTTCAAAATACCCTTCATTATATTGCCATCATCATGATTTGCCTGGCATCCATAGCTTTCAACATATACTTTAGTCATAAAATTTAAAGATTAGTTAAATTTAAAAATTCATATTATAGTATACAGGTTATGTCTGATCGCATCAGAGGACATAGTTAAGAATTCTAAGTTTTTCTAGTTAGTAAAATTTTCAAAATGGAAACTGTAAAGGATTTTAAATGGAATGCTGGAATAAATGTCTCTGATCTAGTTGAAAAGCTAGGTTCAGTCGGCTTCCAAGGCATTGAATTAAACAAAGCTAGCAATGTAGTCATAAAAATGAAAAAAGAAGGAGCTAAAATATTCTTAACATTCACTTCCAATATGGTCACCTCTGGCTTAAGGGGATTTTTTGCTCAATTAATTAAATTAAAAATTCCCTATGCAATTGTTACAACAGTCGGAGGTATTGAAGAAGATATTATGAAAGCACACGGGGAAAAATTCATTATAGGAACTTTCAATTCAGATGACAATCTATTGCATGAAAAAGGCATCAACAGAGTTGGTAATTTACATATAAACGATGAAAGCTACATGAAATTTGAAGATCTAATAAGGCCGATTATTTCAGAATTATACAAGAAAAAACCAAGATGGGCTGTATCAGAATTATTAAGAGAAATCGGCTTAAAATTAAATGATGAAAACTCTTTTTTATACCAAGCAGCTAAGAACAATATTCCTATTTACTGCCCAGCTATAACAGATGGTGCTTTCGGCTTTCACTTATATTTATTTCAGCAAAATAACAAGGACTTCATAATAGATGTTATACAAGATTTTGGGAACATAATGCTATCAATCTCCCAAGAGGACAAGAAAGGAATAATCAGTTTGGGGGGAAGCATCTCAAAACACCACGCAATTCTTGCTTCATTATTAAACGGGGGTTTAGATTACGCAGTTTACATGACCACAGCATCCTCAAAATCTGGCTCAATGTCAGGAGCAACAACAGAAGAGGCAAAGTCATGGGGAAAAATAAAGGACGATTCAGATGCTGCAACTGTAATAGGAGACGTCTCAATTACATTCCCCTTAATGATGATAAAAGCATTAGAAACATTAGACAAAGAGAATTTATTGGAAAATGGCTAGATTCATCCTAAGCAGAAAAATAGCAATTAACCAATATGGTAAATTAAAAGAAATCTGTGATGAAGTAGTTTACAGTTTCAAAACAAACCCAGAAGTTGGAAAATTTTTAGAAAGTGAAACAGATTGTAAATTAGCCATCCATACAACAGAATCACTTGAAGAAATAAAAGATAAAAAAAGAGTCTGGTTTTTTGTTCAAGCCTGGAATGAAGAGGAAATTGAATTCTTAATAGAGAAAGTTTTTGGTTTTGTAATAGATAATGAAGCTGATTTACTAGTTTTATTAGACTCTTTAAAAGATAGAAAAGTGAATTTAGCCTTAAGAATGAAGCTAAAAGAACACACAATCCACACAGGAAAGCATTTTGTCTTTGGTCTCTCTTCTGAAAAAATAAATGAATATATTCCAAAATTGAGAAATAAAACAACCTTACTAGGAATCCATTTCCATAGAAAAACACAAAATGTGAGTGAGTGGAATTTAAGATATGAATTAGAAGAATCCTTAACAAAAGAAACTTTAAACTCAATAGATTTCATTAATATTGGGGGGGGCATCCCCTGGAATTATAGAAATTATAATGTTAATGTCTTACCAGAAGTTTTCAATAAAATAAAAGAGTTAAAATCCTGGTTTAAAGGAAAACTGTTCATAGAACCAGGAAGGTTTATAGCTGCCCCATCTATTAAATTAGAAACAGAGATTAAGAGCATAGATAAAAACAACATTACAATAGATTGCAGTATTTTCAATGCAGCCATGGATACTTTTATTCTAAATATTAGATTATTACTGGAAAATGAGTTAGAAGAAGGAAATGATTACACAATAAAAGGCATAACTCCTGATTCATTAGACATCTTTAGATATAAAGTAAAATTAAAAAATCCAAAAGTAAAAGATAAATTAATCTTTTTAGATGCAGGAGCTTATAACTTTTCAACTGATTTTTGCAATTTAAGAAAATTAGAAACAAAAATAGTAAGTTAATAAATTATTTAAAAAATTAGAAAAAGAAATTAGTTCAAAAACAGAAAAGCTTTTTAAGTAATAAATAATGTTAAAGATATGCCAGCAAAAAAAGCAAAAAAGAAATCATATTACAGTAAAAAACAAAAAAAAGGAAAATAATTATTTAAGAAATTTAGGCAATACTTCCTTTGAATTGAAATCAAAGTTCTTTAATTCTTTTATACTGACAGGAGTAGCAATCCTGGAACATAAAGCATTCAAGGTGTAAGGTATTCTCATTAGTCTAATATGCCCTCTTGAAACCCATGGGTCAATAGGAAAAGTTTTTAATTTCTTATTCAAAGTTTCTCTTTCTTTAATCGTTAAAGTATAAGCTTTTTTATCTAAAATATGAAAATGAAACCCTCTCCCTGAATAAACAATTTTTATTTTGCTGAAGTCCTCTTTTAGTTTATTATAAAAGTTATAAGCATAAATCTTACTTTTCTCTAAACAGTTTTCGCAGGTATAAATAAAACCCCTATTCTTACATTTCTCACATTCAATATCATCAGAATCCATGTCAAAAGCCAATTCTTGAGTGACAAATTTATCAAATTTTAATTTATTAAAACATGATTCAAAATCAGCATATTTGCTCCTGTCATAATAAGCGTCTTCAGGTAGGTATTTTACCAATCTTTTCTTCATGTCCTTAAAATTAAACTTGAAATTAACAATATATCCTTTATCTTTTGAAAATTTAGTTATCCCCGTCTCAGTTCCAACATCTAAAGAAAACAACTGAGGTTTTTCCATATTCTTAAACCAGTTTTCAACTTTAGAAACAGAAAACTCTTTTTTATAAAACAACTCACGCTCTTTTAAAGTCGAAGTTCTAAACATAAAAAAAAGAAGATAAGGAGATTTATATCACTTAGCATTTACTCCATCCGCAATGATGGCAGGTTATACAATCTCCTTCAGATCTCGTGGCTGCTCCACACTCAGGACAATTTCCATTCATACTAGCACCTTTCACATTTCCTTCAGCAACATCTTGTCTAAGTTCCTCTGTCTCTACTTGCTTAGGAGGCACCCTCCCTCGCCTGATCAAATCTCTTTCTATAGCTTTTCCTATAGCATCTGGTGTAGATAATATCTGTACGCCATTTTCCCAAACAGGGCTTGGTCCGCCAATACCCTTAAGTTGGGCAATAACATCTGCAGGATCAATGTGAGAGCGTAATGCTAAAGAAATTAATCTGCTAATAGCTTCAGATTGAGCTGCGGCATTTCCTCCTGCTTTTCCTATAGTAGAAAAAACCTCAAAAAGTTCATCATCTGGATCATAGTTTAAAGTAACAAACACATTCCCCTCTCCAGTCCTGACACGTTCAGTAATGCCTTGTAACACAGCAGGTCTTTTCGCTGGGTGAAGATATCCATCTCCTTGAACTCTGGTTTCTAAACCCCTCACTCCTTTTTTAGCATCTGCATGTGCAGCAGTCTCCAATATTCCCTGTCTGCTTCCTTCTCTATAAACTGTAACCCCTTTCAATCCTTGCTTATAAGCCTGAATATAAATATCAGCTATAGTTTTAACAGGAGTATCTTCCGGAAGATTGATAGTAGAAGAAACACTAGAATCTACATACCTCTGAATCACACCTTGCATTCTTACTCTAAAAAAAGGATCAATTTGATGTGCAGTAACCACATGCTGTGGAAGATTCTCATCTCCATCAAATAATTTCCTGATCAAAGGATGATAAACCTTATACTCTCTAAAGGATGAGCCGTCATCCTGTTTAACTCTTCTTGTATAGCTTGTACAAAAAATAGGTTCAATTCCCGAAGAAGTTTGAGCTACAATCGATCCAGTCCCAACAGGAGGCATAGTAATTAATGTGGAATTCCTTAATCCATGTTCTCTAATTCCATTCTGAATATCTTCTGGAAGTCCCTGAATAAACTTACTTACAAAAATTCTTTCTCTATCAAAGAGAGAAAAGCTTCCTTTTTCCCTAGCTAATTCAATTGAAGTTCTATAAGCCTCGCAGCAAATAACTCGCATAATTTTCTCCACAGCAACCAAAGCTTCTTCAGAATCATATTTAAGCCCCATCAGGACTAACGCATCTGCAAGGCCAGTAGCGCCTAGCCCAACTCTTCTGTCAGAAGCCACAGCCTCTCTAATTTTTGGAAGAGCATGGAATTCCATATTATAATCAATAACATCATCTAAAAACCTAGTAGCCACTCGAGTAGACCTTGTTATCCCATCATAATCAAAAGTTCCATCTTCTCTGACAAAAGAGATTAAATTCAGGTTGCCCAAATTGCATGCCGTATAAGCTGCTAATGCTTGTTCACCACAAGGATTAGTGCTTACCAAAGGATTTGCATATTCTACATTATGATAAGATTTCATAGTATCCCAGAAAATAATTCCAGGCTCTGCTGAAACATGCGCATTTCTTATTATTTTATCCCACACATCTCTTGCTCTTACAGTTCTGTAAACTTTGCCGCCCCAGCGCAGGTCAAAGTCCCCATCCTTTTCTACAGCTTGCATAAACTCATCTGTTATAAGAACACTAACGTTTGCATACTGTACCTTTTGTCGCAAAGGATCATCCTTTATTGTAATAAAATCAATTCCTCCTTCAGGATCATAAACATCTGGATGGTCTACCCTAAGAGTCAACATCAAAGCTCCTCTTCTTCCAGCCTGTGAAACAGTATTAGTGCTTTCACTAAGGAGATTCATAAAAGCGGTGGATCCAGGTGAAGTGCCAAAAGTCGCATTAACAGGAGCTCCTTTCGGTCTTAATACAGAAAGGTCTGTACCAACTCCTCCTCCACTTCTATAAACCATAGCAGACTCAAAAATACAGTGATAAATCCCCTCTAGGCTATCCTCTTCAATAGGAATAACATAGCAGTTAGACAAGGTTGGCTGTCTTCTTGCATCTGTCCTCCCAGCACCATGCATGATCCTCCCTCCAGGAACAAATCTGAAATCTAAAAGAAGGTCTAAAAAATCAGTATAAACCTGTTCTCGCTTTTCTGGTATTTCCACACTTGCCATTGCCCTGGCAACTCTGTCCCACATGTGCAAAGGCCCATGTTCTCCAGGCCCGCGATATCTTCTGTTAAATACATCAAGAGCAAGGTCATTGTATCCATAATAAGCATCAACAGAGCCAGCATGTTTAACATAATCTTCTAAGCCACATTCTTCAATACCAGATGCTACAAGAGCCATCCTCATTCTTCTTTCATCATAAGGCATAACATCTACCATTATTCACACTCTCCATTATTTCAAAATCATAAACCAAAAAAGGTGCGAGCTCCCACTATAAAATTCTCTCTCATTTTTTTATTCTAAACTCTCCAGTTCCTTAAGGCTGTCATAAGCAAACTCAAGCTCAGTTCTTGCCTTAATAATTAAATCCATTTTTCACCTTTTTTTATCTTTTAGCAAATCTTTCAGCTCTTTTTGAAAGTCTGTCACATCAGCAAAGCTTCTGTAAACAGAAGCAAAGCGAATATAAGCTACTTGATCCAGTTTCTTTAATTCCTTAGTTATCTTATCTCCAACAATTGAGCTTCTAACTTCTTTAGTGTCTAATCTTCTAATCTCTGCTTCAACCTTGTCAATTATCTTGTCTATTTGCTCAACTGGAACTGGTCTTTTTTCACATGCCCTCACCAATCCTCTTTTCAGCTTTTCTTTGTCAAAAGCTTCTCTTCTTCCATCCTTTTTAACAATAATAAGCTCAATTCCCTCTACTCTTTCATAAGTTGTAAATCTTTTTCCGCATTTCAGGCATTCTCTCCTTCTCCTAGTTACATCTAAGTCATCAGTTTCTCTTTTGTCCACAACTTTCGTTTCACTATGGTTACAGTAAGGACATTTGATTTTGAACCTCTAACACAAGATATTGTGTGTCAGTTATGATCTAATAACAATATATAGTATTCATGCACACAACTCCTATATAAAGATTATTTAACTGAAACATATAATTTATATTACCAAGTTTTCATGTGCAAAACAAATAAATCAATTAAAAACATTTAAAAGAGGCAGTAAAAAAGTTAATTTATGGCAAAAGTAGAATACAACAAAAATAAGTGTATAGGCCAGGGAAACTGTGTAGCTGCATCTCCCTTTTACTTTACTCTAGACGAATTCAATAAAGCAGTTTTAGCTCATTCAGTAAAAAAAGAAAATGATGTGTTCATAGCTGACATAAAAGAAGACAAATTAAATGATGTGATAGAAGCAGCAAAGCAATGCCCCGTTAATGCCATCAGAGTTTTTGATGAAAAAGAGGATATTGTATCTGTTAATGTTAAAACAGACAAAGTAGAAGAAATAAAAGCAGAATATAATGACTTAAAAGAATTCGTAATGGACAAAAAAGGATATTTTTTGATAAGAGTCAATAAAGAAAAACAAAGAGTAGAGGTTGGCCATTGTGGAAGTTTAAACAAAGTTGATATAATGGTTTACGGAACAGTTCCAATAGAGATTTACATGACTATAATAAAAAAAGGTTTAGTAGAAAATATGGGGCACGCAGCTTATCTTGGCAGAGAAATCGAAAAGGCCTGTTTGGCTCTAAAAAACAATTTAGAGTATATTCAAGATGATGAATTAGATATAAAAAATTAACTAGTGCTTCCAAATCCACCTCTAGTTTTCCTATTCATTTCATTAACTTCTTCCCAGTCAAATTTATCAATTTTGACAAAAACACCTTGAGCAATTTTTTCTCCTTTTTCAACTAAAACACCCTGATTGGTAAAATTATAAACTTGAATCTTGATTTCATCATTTTCACCGCAATAATCTTGGTCAATGATTCCAATTCCATGAGGACTCATTAAACCTTTTCTTTTAGGTGTGCTGCTTCTCAGAGCAATTTTCAGCATATATCCAACAGGAGTTTCAACAATAACATTTCCAGGAATTAAGCCGAGTGATTTAGACTTAACAATAGTATCCTCTCTAGCTAATAAATCAAATCCAACAGAGCCTTGAGTCTCATATTTAGGCAAAGGCAAATCTTTGTCAATTCTTTTTATTTTTATTTTCACAAATAAAATAAAGTACAACATATTTATAAAGTTTTATTATAAAAATACTCACAGCATATTGGTTAGATTAAGATGGAACAATTTTACAATAAAGAAGAAGATATCTTAAATATTCAGCTTCAGGATAAAGGATATTGGAAAAGTATTGAGCTACCTAATGGGAGAGTCATAGATGTCACAAAAGAGGGGAGAATAATAAGTATAGAAATTTTAAGAGCCAGTGAGATTTTTTTCAGGTGATGTAAAAAAAGTTATAGAGACTGCAAAGCCAATTCCCGCTTAAAAGTCATCTATAATAAAACTCTCCTTTCTTTCTTTGCTGTTGATCCAACTGGCTTCCAGGCTTATTTATCCTTCTCCTTCCAGTAGCCTTGTCAACTCTATAAGTAATGTCTAGCATTTTCAAAACTTGATTCATTCCTTCTCTTTTTTCATGCACACCTTTCATATGTCCCTCTACACCAGATTTTCCCTCAAAAACCAATAATCCATCAGATAAATAATCTACAAACTGAATATCATGGTCAACAATCAAAGCTCCAATTTCCTTTCTCACAATAAAGTCCTTGATAATCTCAGCCATATTCAGTCTATCCTCAACATCAACAAAAGCACTAGGCTCATCCATAACAACTAGCTCAACCTCCTCACTTAAGCAGCCAGCAACACAGACTTTTTGCAATTCTCCACCAGATAAATGATTCATTTGGCTTTGCAAAATCTGCTGCAGCCCTAATTTTTCTAAAATGTTTTGCTTATACCATCCAGAATTAAAATTAACACTCGCTTTCTTCTTCAAATATTCTAAAACAGTTATATCCTCTGCTTCTAAGTACTGGGGTTTATAACTAAACCTTATTTTTCCAATTTTTCCCTCATCACTTTTTTCCTGCCCTGTTATTAGCCTCAAGAACGTGCTCTTACCCAACCCATTAGCACCTACTATCCCTAAAACTTCAGCTTTATTCAATTTTCCAGGATTAACTTTCAAAGAAAAATTTTCAAATTTCTTCTCCATTAAAGGAAATTCAAAAAGAATTTCGGCTCTTTTGGTTTTACCTATAGGGCTTTCATTAAACTTAATGCTATATTCTCTAAACCTTATATTATCACTTCTAATATATCCATCCAAATATTCATTAATTCCATTCCTGACACTTTTGCTTTGTGAAAAAATGCCATAAGCGCTTCTCTCGCCATAAGCAATTTGAATTTCATCAGAGATATAATCTAAAGAAGTTAAGTCATGCTCAACAACAATTATTGATTTCTGCTCTTTTAACTTTCCAATTAACAAAGAAACTTTTATTCTTGTAGTAATATCTAAAAAGCTCATGGGTTCATCTAAATAATAAACATCTGCCTCCTTAATCAAGCAGGCAATAATAGCTAGCTTTTGCAATTCACCCCCAGATAAGTCTTCAATTTTTCTGTTTAACAAATGTTCAAAAGATAGTTCATTAATCAACATTTTGCTAAGACTTCTTTCATCATTTTTAGAAATTAAATCTTTTGCAATTTTCCCCTTAAAAGCCTTAGACAATAATTCAACTCTTTGAGGCTTGTAACTTACTTTTACATTTTTGTTTTGTAAGTCTATAAAATAATCCCCGATAACGGAATGAGAAAATCTTTCGTTAATATCCATATCTTTTTCTCCTTTGAAATCTCCTAAATTAGGTTTCAAATTCCCGCTTAAAATATCTAAAGCAGTACTCTTACCAATTCCATTTCTTCCAATAATGCCAACAATAGTATCTTTCTTAGGAACAGGTAATGTATACAGTCTAAAAGCATTTTGCCCATATTGATGTACAGGATCTTCTTTTAATTCTGTCGGTAATTTAATAATTTTAATAGCATCAAAGGGGCATTTCTTTGCAGGAATTTTATGCATTTCAGTTACAACTTTCTCATCAATTTCAGATTTCTTGCTTTCCCCAATATGAAAGCCCGCGCCTTCTTTAGTTCTGTTCAAAGGATCAAAATTTATGCATTCTAACTGACATTTATTAGGAGCGCACTTATCCTTATTGACTATGGCTGTAAATTTATTCATAAAAACAAAGAAATATCAGAGTTTTTAAGTTTTATTTAAAAGAATAATTATTAAAAATAGTCAAGTTATGAGTAAATCATGGTAAAATGCGAAATCTGTAAAGAAGGTATAGAAACAACATTCCTAAATAAGATTAAAGGTACTTATATTAAAGTGAATAAAAAGCAAAAAGCAGTTTGTAATATCTGCCAATCAAACCATACAAAAGAAGAAATTCTAAATAAGCTAAAATAAGCCTCTGTAGCATAGCTCGGTCAATGCACCACTTTCGTAAAGTGGAAACCGCAGGTTCAAATCCTGCCAGGGGCTATAAAATAACAATTTCAACTATTCTTACAAAGCACAATCAGAAAATTAAAGAAAAGATATTAGAAAATTGGGAGATAGCAAAGGAAATATATTAGCCAAAAGTAAAAGCATTAAAAGCAAAATCTTTAGAGTCAGTTCTCAAAGTTAAAAGATAAGCTCCATAATATCCATTAAAAACATTATACAATCTAGGTTTATCTAAAATAATATAAGACCTTTTCCCATCAAATTCAACATCACTCCCAGCATTGGTTTCATCAATATACTCTCCATTAATAAAAACATCAACTTTCAAGGGCTTGTCATTTAAAGAATCGGCAACAACATTTACACTATTGGCAGTAAAACCGAGAATTACAGAAGCACTTCTGTTGTCTTGTGCTCTTAAACTATCTTCATTGCTTCTCCAATTTCCCTCTAAATAAATAACATTCTCCTTTAGGTCTCCTTCAGTCTTATAACTAACAACTTTTCCAGGCTGCAATCCTTCTTTATTCCCGATATTCTGACCTCGAGGTAAAGCAAATCCGAATCCAGCATATAATTCTGGTGTTGTCTTAACTTTAGGAGTCTTATCCTCTAATTTAGAAACATTACCATCTATTTGATTATCAATCTCTCGTAATAAGTCCTGAATTTTCTTCTCAGTCTCCTCATACCCCCCTTCACCAACATGATCGTATTTAATATTCCCTTTAGAATCAATTAAGTACTTATGCGGCCAATACCTATTAGAATAAGCATTCCAAGTTTCATAATCATTATCTTGCACAACCGCATATTCTATTCCAAATTTTTCAATAGCATCCTGAACATTCTCAGGTTTTTTTTCAAAATCAAACTCCGGAGTATGCACACCAATAATAACCAAGCCCATATCCCCATACTTTTTATCCCATTCGACTAAATGCGGCAAAGTTCTTATGCAATTAATGCAACTGTAAGTCCAAAAGTCAACTAAAACAACTTTTCCTTTAAGCTCCGAAATTTTAATTTTATCAGTATTAAAATAACCAGAAATTCCAGTTAATTCAGGAGCTTTTTGAAATTCCTCTTTCTTAGACACTTTCCCCATTTCTCTGTAAAAAACAATGCTTCCAAGCAGTAAAAAAACTAGTATTAAAAGTATAGTATTCCTCTTCATAATAAAATAATTATTCTAAAGTTTTTAAATTATTCTTCCATCATCTAAAACAACTTCCCTGTTAGGAATTAAAGAAAATCCTATATAACTCTTATATTTCCCAGAATAAACACAGCTTGTAATTTTAAACTTTTTATTTTCAATAAATACATCCTCAACGAATTCATCAGTTAAAACTCTAACTAATCTTAAAGGAGGCTTTCCTAAATTGTGCACTCTAGCAATAATCTCCTGTCCTGTATAACACCCTTTAGTAAAAGAAACAGCTTCCTGCCAATTTAAATTTAAAAACATCTCCTGGTCAAAATCAACTCCCTGTCTTGAAATGTTATTTTCAACTAATAAGACTTTGTATTCCTCATCAGAAAGTTCAAGTAAATCAAGTCTCTCTTCACTTAATAATAAATAGCCAGCCCTTTGAGAAGTTCTAACTCCATTAAATTGTGTTTCAGAAAAAACATGAAAAATTTTTAATCTTGGAACCTCAACTTTGCATCCGCTTAATTTAATTAAACTATTAGTATGTGCATAGAATCTTTGATTAAACTCTTTTTCAAAAACAATATAACAACCATTATCAACAAAGGTTTGATCGAATAAAACCACTAATTTCCCAAATCTATCAAGTAAAGCATTCTTCCCGTCAACATTTTCATTCGTAGAAATGTCCAAAAGAAGCTTTTTAGCATTTCCCGCAATTTTAATCACAGTTTTATCTAATTCTTTGAATTTTTCCATAAGCAAAACCCTAATAAAGAGGCAAATCTGATATAGCATATATCTGTTTTTAAGATGGCACCTGTTAAATATAAAAAATTATGCGTTAAGTGCAAAAAGTTCTACTCGCCTTATAATGCTCCTGCATCAAGGCAGGGGTATTGCACAGCCTGCAGAATCTCATCTGGAAAATGCAGAGCAATTAACGAATTAGGCTATCAATGCCAGAATGAAATAGAATTCTTTGGGTACTGCAAACAGCATTTCATGAAAAAACCAATAAAAGAATTAAAGAAAGAAGCTAAAAAATTAGCATAAAATGCCAAATCCTATAGTTGAAAAAATTCTCAAAGAAGGTATTAGCTCAGTAAACATCTCTATGTTTGACAGAGAAACAAAAAAAAGATTTTTAGGCGAAACCGGAGAAATCCTTTACAAACAAGGAAAATCAGTAGAGGCAATTGAAGTGCTAACAAAAGCAGAAGACATTGAAAAATTAAAAAAGTATGGAGAGTTATTTCTATCCGAATTTAAGCCAGAACTAGCTGCATTGTGTTTTATACCCTCAAAAGATAAAGAAATATTAAATAAAGTAGCTTCTCTCTGCATTAATATCAAAAATTACAAGCTAGCCAAAGAAGCTTACAAAGCAGCAGATAATAAAGAAATGGTTTTCTTTGTTGAAGAAAATTTTAAAGTATAATGAAGCAAAAGATTTTAAAGGTGCATAAAATAAAAAATATATATGCGAGGGTGCCGGAGCTCGGTCAATCTTTTAAAAAAGGACCAAACGGGCAGGTAGGATACTAGAAGAGCCTAGATCCTTGCCGAACTTAAGACCCAAATATTTCCCACGTTGCAACAATAAAAAAGCAATGTTAAGAAATCCTGTGGCTTAGTGCCTACGCAGGTTCAAATCCTGTCCCCCGCATCTTAAGTAATTTATTAAAATTAAAAGAGAGGTAACATGTTTGCAATATATGGTCTCGTT
>JACQNJ010000017.1 GCA_016203115.1 Candidatus Woesearchaeota archaeon | reverse complement strand
GAATTTTTATGTAATCTCTTGGATTTTCAACAGACAGATTTTCTGGGGTAGCTCCAGCAGTACTTACATCACTGTTTAGCAAAGCTTCAGCTACTTCATCCAAACCTTCAGTGTCTGATTGATAGAATATTGTTTTGACTTTGTTCATCTTAGCCTCTGTTTGCTCTTGTGTTATATTCTGTAGCAACATGATTGGCCATAGTAATTGCATAGGGTTTATCAAGTGTACCTATTTTTGCGACAGCATTTTTGCAAACTTTCCTGACTTCTTCCTGAGTTAATTTTCTATCTCCAATTTTTCCTGTTTCTAAAACATTTAAAGCTGCCATGTAATTTTTATGTGCTTCACTCCCAGCACAATCAGCATAATCTGTTTCTACTTTTCCAACAAGTTTTTCTGCAAAGTCAATTCTATCATTAGCCCACCTTTGATTTTCAGCTAATGCTCTTGCTGTTGGCTGAACCTTATGCCAGATTAAATAAGGCAGTACTGCTTTTAAATCGCTTGCCTCAACTCTATCTTTTCCATTCAGCCATGCATAAGCTCTTGCATACCTTGTCATGGCTTTTGCAGCCCTTACACTCAATTCATTTACAGTATAGGTAAAAGGAGAATCTGTAAAGTGTCCTGCGGGTGCTGAATCCTGATTAACCTGCCATGCATTTCCTTTAGTAGCTCTTACTAACTCATCGCTTGCAGCTTCTGAAAATCTTAAAGAACTATACATGAAATCAGCAAAATCACTAACACCATAATCTCTTTCAGGTATTTCTTTTATTTCTTTTCTTATCCTTTCATAATCTAATCTTAATCCTTCTGGAACTTCCAGTCTTTTTTCTAGTTCTCCATTTAATTTTTCATCTCCTCTTTCTCTTATTCTCCTTAGATCCCATGGCTGAGGAGAAGTTACCATGGCACCAACATCAAATCTATCTAAGAAAGGAGGTGTTAGCTGGAATGTTCCTTCATCTGCATAGTTTGCAGTTGCGAATAAAACTCCAGGAGGGCTTTTCAATAAAGTTCCCTGATAAACTGCTTTTCCAGTATCAACTAATTTCATAGTTGCACTTAACAAATCTGCTGGAGTTCTGTTTACTTCATCCCATATTTTAACAGGACATTGTAAAAATCTTGTAGGTAAAACAACCCTTTCTCCATCATGAACCATTTTAGCAGTATCCAAGCTTGCTATAACCTCCTCTGTTTTTAACTGCGGATTTCCAATAATTTCTGCTTGAATAATATCATCTAAAGGAACTCCTGTAAAGAAATGCCCTGCAAATTCAGCACCAGTAGTTTTACCGATACCTGGCGCTCCTGTAACAAACATAGTGCCATGGTTTAATAATGATGTTAAAGTTGCAAACAATAAAGGAGAGGAGTATGCTCTTGAACCTTCTTTCATTAATGGAACTCTAAAACCAGCTCCTAATCCTAAAGGAACTTCTTCTGGCTGCTCTGTAAATACATCATAACCTGTATTAACATAAAGACCTCTATCTCCAATTAAATTATACAATTTTTGCACTTTTTGCTGCTCAGTCAACTTTGCCATCTTCAGCCTCCTTAATAATATTAATTTTTAATTCAACCACAGTTCTTGGCTTTAATTCGTCTTTCAAAAAGCTCGGTATAACTATTACATTCTGCTTTCCGTGCTTTGCTATTCTCTTTGTAATTGTGAATTGTTTCTGCATTTTTTACCTGTAAAATATAGAGAAAATAGCCTTTATAAATGTTTCTATTTGTTACCACTTTTAAAAGGTAAATTACTTAATCCTTAAAGAATATTGCTGTGTTGCACAATTATCCTATTAATTTCTTTACAGTTATATAATAGCGCCGAATTTTTTTCGTTCCTGTTGCCTTAAATGAGGTTGAGAATACATACATTTGCAGTATTGATATTTTGAAGAAAAACTAAATATTTTGTATTAAAAGTTAATAAATTTATCCCAGTACTGCTTATTGTTGTATATGTCATTATCTACCATATCAACATCAACCTCCATATTATTTTTAAAGGTAGGTAATACCAGAGCAGAACTCTAAAGTCAAATCGTCCAGAGGAACAATCAGATGTTAAATCAACTTTTTTCTGATTTTCAGACGTTGGTTTAAGAACATAACGCCCAGGAAGGGATTCGAACCCTCGACCTAAGCATTAGGAGTGCTTCGCTCTATCCAGGCTGAGCTACCCGGGCATAAAATTTATTGATGCTTTTCAAATTCCTCCTCTTTTATTTTTGCTAGCTCTAATACCCCTTTTAAAGTGCCTATCTTAAGTTCTTTGTGATTTGGGGCAACTGTTCCAATGGCACCTTCTGAAGTTTCTTTTCTGAGGATGATGTGACTTCCTTTTTGTCTTTTAATTTTGAAACCAAATTTGTTGCACAGGATCTTGACACATTCTTCTCCGGATATTTTTTTAAGCGGCAATCTCCGGCACCTCAAATGTTGTTAGAATTGGGTGGGACGCTTCTTTTAATGGAAATTCCTCCAAATAAAGCTCCGTAGCCTCTTTTAAGTTTTCTATAGCTTCATCTATTGTGGCGCCCTGACTAACAGTACCAATTTCAGCACATTTAGCAACATACATATCTTCTTCTTTTTGAATAATGGCGGTGAATATTTTCATAAGTTTTATTAGCAAAATAATGTTTAAATAACTATCGATGATTTGGATTTAGAGAAATTCTCTAAAACTTTTTTATAGGTGAGCTTTATGAATTAAAGAGATTTAAAAGAATATTGGAAAGCATTTAAACTAGGTTTCATTTTACTTCTACCACTTTTTCATTTCCTTTATGAAATCGTCAAACTCCATTTTTATACCCTTCCCTTTTTCAATTCTATTCAATGCTTCTTCGGTTCTTTTAGCAAATTCAATATCCATCTTTATCATCTACATAAGGAGAGCAATATTTGTAATTAAATGTTTCTAATTGGAAACTCTTTTATAGTTTTAAACTGAATTATTTTTATGTTTTTAACTCCAGAATATTTGTTTATAGGACTTCTTATTGTGATTGTAATATTTCTTTTAATGAAAGAGCTAATGCGTTGGGCAGTTGTTGCCATCTTGATTCTTTTTGTTTATTTCTTCATTAAATATAAGAATTTATTTATATAAACATCCTAATTTTTCTTTTTGCAGCAGTTACCTTCATTAAATTAGTACCTAACTTGCTTTTCTTGTTTACATTAATGTCGCCATTTTTGCCGATAATTGAACTAAACAAATAAACATCATCCACATGAATATCTGCTGTTCTGCCCCTGAATTGATGATCAACAAATAAACAGACATATTTTTTATTCTCACCGGTGTTGAACTTAATTTCTCTTTTATCTTCTTCAAATTTTAAAGACTCTACATTTATGCTTAAACCGATTTTTTTCTCTAGTTTTTTTATTGTTTCTCCATCTTTTCCAATAACCCTTGCTATTTCATCTTCTGGGACGTAAATAGTAACACTTCTTCCTCCAGAAACTTCTGCTTTAATTTCTGAAGCTACATTACTAAATTCACGTTCAATTTGCCTGGATGCTAATTCTAGTAAAGGATTCTTTGCTTTTGTCTCATCAACAGGGACTACTACTGTTTCTTCTCCATAGCTGTAGATTTCATATTCTAATTTATCTGATTCAAAGTCTCTAATTTCCACTATAGGCCTGGATAAGTCTTCTTCAGTCATACCTGTTGGAACTTTTACAACCATTTTCAAGCTTAAGACTTTTTGGACTTTTCCTCCTTTGATGAATAAAACAGTATCAATAACTTGAGGAATAACACCTAATTCCATCTTTCCTATAAACCTTTGAATTGCATCCACTGCTTTTGTAGCGTGGACAACTCCTGCCAAGCCGATTCCAGCTAATCTTAAATCTGCAAATAACTTGAAATCTTCTATGTTCCTCATTTCATCAAATAAAGTG
>JACQNJ010000019.1 GCA_016203115.1 Candidatus Woesearchaeota archaeon | reverse complement strand
TTTTAGTATAAAGAACTAATGATATAAAAATTGTTTGTTTTAAATAAATTTTACTATAAGATATTTTATATATACATATTATTGATTTAATAGTATCAATTTAGGAGGTTAATGAAAATGCCACCAAGCGGGTTTAGTCAAGAAGCTATTAATGGGTTACTTGTTTTTGTTAGATGTGCTTATCAGAATACTTTGGAAAGATACAGGGGGCAAGATTTAACTGAAGGATCTGTATTGAATGAAAGCGTGAGGTATTTAGAGGGGGTTGTTAGTAGATCTGTACCTCTAGCAACAGATGGAACTGTTTCATAAACAGGGGTTAGAGGGCTTCAAAGATTTGTAGTAACTAACTATAGAGACTTAATAACAGAAATACATGCAGGCAAGAAACAAGAAGGTCAAGCAATGCAAGCTGAAATAGATCATATCGGTCGATACTTAGAACAATTTAAGCTTTAATTAAGGACTATATTTTTGATAGTACTTTTCTTTATTTTTTATAAAAGTTAACTATTCTAGTTCTTGAGTTTGTTTTTAATAAAATTTATCATAGATTATTTTATATATACTAATTGTGTTACTACTAGTAAGAAATAATCAAACCTTTTCGAAAAAGAAGAGGTTGATGGAGGAAAATTAAAATGAAACAATCAATGAGAAAATTAGGAAATATGATATTAGTTAGTACCTCGCCTTTATGGGGTTTGGGATCACTTATTGCTGCTGTTGAAAACTTAAAAATAGAAAGCAGAGAGTACAGAGACATTGGTAATGCTACTGTTGAGGTTCATAGACTTAGAGATGGAGAAGTAAGAGTTTATGATAGACCTCATTATGGTGGAATAGGATATAGTTATTTGGTAGATTCTGATGGTGATGGAAAATTGGATTATAGGAGAGGTCATAGTGGCGGAGTAAATTTTGCCAGTGGAGTTACAAAAACAAGACCTACTGAAGAAGATTCTAGACTATATGATAGATTATTGGGGCAATAGTTCCCATTTTCTTTTTCATGAATAGATAACTCTAACCAGAGCGTAAAGGAAAATAAATAATTTATTTCCTTCTTGTTTTTCTACCTGGAGATTTTTTTAATTCTGCTTTTATCCTTCTTGCTTCTCTTTTTCCTGTAGAGACAACCCTTTTCATTTCTCTTTTTGTTTCCTTTTTCAATGCATCTTTGATTCTTAGTGTTTCAGACTTGCCCATATGGAGCAGTGTTTTTGTTATTTTTTTGCCTCTGCTTGCCTGTCTTCTGAAATTCAGCCTGGCAAGACCCCTTCTAAACAGTTCCCTCATCAATTTACACCTCCTTTTCTTTGGCTATTGACCTTATCAAATATGTTCCTAGTATTATTGCTACGAATATGTAGAGCATTCTGATGTTTAAAATACCTTCGCTTTTAACAGGCGTTATTGCTGCTGCAATTAATAATGCGCCTATGACTATGCCTAAAGCAATCCTGTTCATTGCAGAGTCTAATTTGAAAGTTATTTTGCTTATTGCTTTTTCATCCATGTCTACTTTCATGTGCTCATGGCTTGAGAGAAATGATTTTATATCGCGAGGCAATTCATTCATTAATTTTGCAAATTCGTATAAGTTCTTTTTTACAAATTTTTTCTTGTAACTTAGACTTTTTCTTTTTTCCATGATATTTCTTGCATATTTTTTCCATGCTTCAACAAAGTTATACTGCGGATCCATTTCTTTGGCAAATCCTTCTAATGTTGCTGCTGATTTTATTAAAAGAACAAAGTCTGGAATCAATTTTATTCTGTATTTTCTTGCTAGGACTATAATATCATTTAAAAAGTTCTTAAAATTTAATTGATCCAAAGTGATGTCGTAGTAATCCCTTCCGTGTTGGCTTAGATCCCTTTTTAACTGTTCTATATCAATGCTTTTTTCTACTGCACCTAAATTTATTAATGATTCAGCTAGTAACTCCCTGTTTCCAAAAGCTAAGGCCATAAACAAGTTTTCTGCATGGTATATCTCTAGCTCACTTATTCTGCCTACTATTCCAAAATCCAAGAATGACACTTTTCCATTTTTTAGTATGAAAATATTTCCTGGATGAGGATCTGCGTGAAATACCCTGAATTCAAAGATTTGCTTTAAAACAGCATTTACTACCAACTGTACTGCTTTTTTTCTTTCTTTTTCTTCTGCTTCATCAATTTTTTTACCATCTATGAAGTCCATTACTAAGACTCTTTTTGTTGTATAATTCAGATAAACATTTGGTATTACTATGTATCTGTCTCCCTTGAAATTATTGTAGAAAATATTTATATTATTAGCTTCTTTTACGTAATTTAACTCATTTTTTGTATATCTTTCAAATTCTTTTACTATGTTTAAGAAATCATAATCTTTTAACTCTGGATAATGCTTTTCTATTATTCCTGCTATTTGGTACAAAATTTTTATATCTGTTTCAAATAATTGTTCTATCCCTGGTCTCATAACTTTTACTGCTACTTTTTCTCCTGTTTTTAACCAGGCTACATGAACTTGGCCTATTGATGCAGAAGCTATTGGCTCTTTTTCAAATTTTAAGAAAATTTCACTTAGTTTTTTGTTTAAGTCCTGCTCTATTATTGCTATTACTTCTCCATAACTGAAAGAAGGGACTTGATCTTGTAGCCTGCTGAATTCCTTTGCATATTCTATAGGGATTAAATCCTGCCTTAAACTTAATAATTGACCTAACTTAATGAATGTGCCACCTAACTCTTCCATGGCTCTTCTTATTCTTATTGGAACAGAATCTTTTATTTCCGACTTACTTCCCATTCTGAAATTTAATGAGATTTGATTTCTTAGACCTGCCTTGTATATCATGTAACCAAATCCTTCTTTAAAGAAAACATCCAGAATTTGCCTAAAACGATTAATTTCTTGAAAAGATTCTTTTAGTGACATAACTTTAAAATTGGTTTATTGTTTTATATAGGTTACTAAATGGCTTGAATTTGGTTAATTGATCTTGACTTTTATGGTTTATTTTAGTTCAATCTTTGAACGAATTAACTCCCAAGTTTCATCAAATTGATATTCTGGTCTATGTTGCTTGCTCCAATTCCTTGATGGATGGAGGCAGCATATAACTGGTATCCTATTCCATTCGAGGATTTTATTCACTCTACCTTTAAAATCATCTTTCCCATCTTCCCCAAATAGGAAATTTGAAGGCAATCTCCCTAAAGTTATGATTAACGCGGGCCCTGCAAGCTCAATCTCTTCTTTTAAGTTTTTAGTCCAGAACTTATCGGGCATATCTTTTCCTGGTTCCTTTGAATAATGTGTCCAATAAACATTTTTAAAAAAGGTTTTCCTAAACTCTGAGTAGCCTGCTCTTATTTTTTTCAATGCTTCTTTGTCATCGGAACCAATGTTAAATAATGCAATCACTCTTTCTTCAAAGCCAGAATTTTTCTTATCTGCACCCTTTGTTTTATCTGTCTCTTGAGAAGGTCTTTCGCTTATTAGTAGATATTTTTGAGAAGAATATAAATCGTTAAAAATAGTCTTTCTATTATTAGCATTGCCATATTCTTTCATTTTGCTAATAAATACCTTTAGTTTCTCGTATTGCATTGTTATCGTATCCTCTGCTAGGCTTATGATAGTTGTTGTTTATTTTGTGTTTTGATAAGACTACCTTTGTTTAATATTTTTATTTTATATCCAAACCAGGAAGGATCTATGATGTGATAAAAATATGTAATATTCATTGAAAACAGATAATATGCAGTATCCATCGAAAACAGATAACTTTTTTCAATAGGGGTTATATTTATTATTTTATCAAAATCAGTAGGTGGATTGTAGTTAGACTGAATAATTTTGAGAGTTTCTTTCACAACCTCAACATTCTTATCAGAAACAACAATTACACAATGATACAACCTATTTTTTTCATCAAACCCTTCATGGTCTGAATGGTGAAACTTAGTAAATATGCGTCTTATTTTTGAGAATAAATTAATCAAACACAAAGCTATTTCTTTTCCATACATTTCTTCACATTTGGAGTAGTACTCTATAATCTCATAATTGCGCGGGTTCCAAGTATAAAATTCCTTTATAGCATAATAATCCCTTTCAAGTTCATTAAAACTAAGGTTAAAGTATTTAATAATACAATAAACATTTTCATCATCAAATGATATTAAATCTGGATCCAAAGCTTTAGGAATGTATATTTTATTCATTTTTCTTTCCTTTATTTATCGTCTTTCTCAATTCTTCTTGCTTTATTGCTAGTTCTGTTTCTTTTATCGATATATCAATTAAATCCTCTTTTTCCCAATCTTTTATTCTATAAGCACCGAAAATTATGGATAGTAAAGCCATTACACTTCCTGTTAAAATAGCCTCTATGTCTTTGTTTAAAACAAATCCCACAGTGAATATTATAGCCCCTGTTATGTACACCAAGACACACATAAATAAGATGAACTTATATGCTCTTGAAGAGAGATTATACCCAAATTCTATTCCCATCTTTTACTTAATTAACAATCACTTAAATAACTTGCCATTAAATCTTAGCCTTACTAACATTCACATTCTTAACAAGAATTTCAGGAACAAAACCAGGATCGTGAGCTTCCCAGCTTTTCAACTGCTTTTTATCGCGGCTTATTGCAACAATGTTATTCATGATATTAAGCATATTGTCACTAATTCTAATATTTTTTACAGAATTTTTTAGTTCACCATTTTTTATAACAAAGCAGCCATCTCGAGGTATAGTTGAAAAATCGCCAGTTAAATAATTTTGATAGCGAGTATACCATACATTTGTGACATAAAGCCCATTTTTAACTTCTTTAATCAAATCATTAACTTCAGAGCATTTTCCTTTTTCAATTATTAAATTAGAGGCATGAGGTTCTACTAAACCAGCATTTCCTGTTGATTTGGTTTTGTATTTTTTTGCGGTTGAGGAATTATGCAAGTATGTTTTCAAAATTCCATCTTTAATTAATGAAGTTCTTTGAGTTGGTACTCCTTCATCATCAGTAGGAATAGAATTGTAGCCATTTTCTTTTGTACCATCATCTATAAAGTCTATTGAAGTAACTTTTTTACCAATTTTATTTGTGAGAAAACTAATACCTGCTTCTACTGAAAATGGGGAGCAGCTTTCTGCTATTTGATTTGCAAAAACAATAGTTGGCATTCTTCCAAAGACAATGTCATATTTTCCAGATTCTCCTTCTTTTGGAGCTATTGAAAGCTTTGCTATTCTTGAGGATTCTTCTGCACTTTTTTCAATTTCTAGTTTATCTAACATTCTAGAACATGTATTGCTGTGACCTGAGCCATCTTTGTTAAATGACCTTATAGAAAAATAAAGATAGGTGCCCTTTAGGTCTTTGTCAACATTATTTGAAGTCAATAATATGCTATTTTCTATATTTTTTTCAAAAATTCCATTTGTTTTTTCTGAATTTTTTAAAGCGATATTAATACCTTTTTGTACGTAGTCTATTTCATCTAAAGATTCTACTTTTTTGTCATATAACCCTTTAATATCAGGATATTTGAAATTGCCTTTAGCTATTCCATTGTAATCTTTATTAGCCTGTAAAAACGAGGAAAATTTCATTGATGAATTTACAAAAAGCTCTATTTGCTTCTTTAAGTTTTTTGGATCTTTACTCTGGAAGTTTGTTGATAATATTTTTTTATCTTTTGTGAAGAAAACGTGAATACCCTGCATCATCTCAAAACCATTTTTTACTACTTTGCTATTTGCGAATTTTATGTTGACTCCTTCACTACTAACAGCTCTTATAATTACATCATCAGCGCCTTTTTTCTTTAATCCTTTTAATAAGTATTCAGCAGATTCTCTCATCTTATGTAAACTCCTCTTAATCTCATGTGGGGACCACCCATGTATACTGGCATACTTTGAAGTGGTTCGCCTTTTCCGCAAGGACCAGCAAAGTATTCCATTTTCTTAGATAAAGCATCTACACTACTCCATAAGGCAGGTGTTGTTATTTCTAAAACAGGAGAGATAACCGGTTTTGTTATTTTTCCATTTTCTATTAAATAGGCTTCACTTCCAACATATTTTTGCTGCCATCTTTTATCATCAATATTCCATTCCATGAAACTTTTAAGATAAATTCCCTTTTTTACATCTTTAAAGATTTCAGTTTCAGAAAAGTTTCCGGGCTCAACAAGTGTATTGCTCATTCTGATTAATGGTTCACGGTCAAAAGCTGAAGCACGAGCTGAACCGTTACTTTTCAAGTTAAATTCAAAGGCTGTTTGCCTATTTTGCAAGAATTCAGTTATAATACCTTTTTTTTGCAAGTATTTTTTTCTTGCTTTTACACCTTCATCATCATAAAGATAATAACCATAGCTTCCTTCCATTGTAGGATCATCATAAATATTAACGAAATCGCTGCCTATTTTTTCTCCAACCATGTCTCTTTTGATAAAACTTTCTCCTGCTTGTGCTCCTTCCCTGCCTAGAATTCTATCTGCTTCTAATGGATGGCCACAGCTTTCGTGGACTGCAATGCCTGTTACTTCAGGAGCTGTTATTAAGTCCATTGTTCCAGGTTTGATTGTTATTCCATTTTTTAGATTATCAGTTAAAGCTTTGACTTCTTTTGCAAGATTTTCATGAATATTCCAGTCTTTCATACATTCATAACCTGCTGTACTTCCATGCATGAAATGTCTTTGTATTGATTTTTTGTTATGTAATAGAGTTAAGAAGTAAAATAGAGTTGTTCTGGGAATTTCAGATATAATTTTTGAGCCATCACTATTTATGTAGTATTTTTTTGTCAATGTATCATCTACGCTTATGAACCTGTTATCAACATTTTTAATTATGTTATCAATTTCAAATATTTTCTTTAGTTTATCATCAGGATTTTCATCTAATTTTCTTTTAATAGAGTATTTTGCTGTATGAGCTTTTTCTTCTGAAAATTTAGTTTTTTCTCCAATTTTACTTGAATTTTTTGTTACTTTAATTGCTTTTTCTATGATAGCTTTTATTTTTTCTTTTTCTAGTAAATTAATATTTAAGAATCCAAGAGTATCATTTACTGTGAATCTTATACCTAAGCCTGTTGATTCATTAAAACTAGCTACTTCTAGGTTTCCGTTTTTTAAGACAAAATCATTGGAGCTGCTTTCTTCTAACCTTACTTCTGCATATTTTGCCCCTTTATCTCTAAGATACTTTAATGAGAAATCTGCCAAATCTTCATACATAAGCTTGTTAATTAAATAAGATTTATATAGTTATTTGTGATTTTTCAGAAATTATGAATGATGAAAGGATAAGGAAAGTTGCTGACATTTTAGTTAATTATTCTTTAAAAATTAAAAAAGGAGAGTATGTGCAGGTTGTTGCTGATACTGAAGCAGAACCTTTACTAAAGGAAATTTATACCCTTTTATTGAGAAAAGGGGCTTTTCCTATCTTGAAGATAGATTTTCCATGGCAGACTTATGTGTATTATGCTACTGCTACTGATGAACATCTTAATCATTTTCCTGAGCTGAGTTTAGAAGAAATGAAGAAAATGGATGCCTTTATCAGGATTGATGCTGGTAGAAATGCCAGAAGCTTAACCAATGTTGATCCTAAAAAAATAAGTTTAAGGCAGAAAGTTGTTGATCCTATCAACAAAGAGAGGTTAAAGAAGAAGTGGGTTATTTTTGACTATCCTAGTGATTCTCTAGCTCAGGAAGCTGAAATGAGCACTGAGGAGTTTGAGGATTT
This sequence comes from Candidatus Woesearchaeota archaeon, assembly GCA_016203115.1. Lineage (GTDB taxonomy): Archaea > Nanobdellota > Nanobdellia > SCGC-AAA011-G17 > GW2011-AR20 > JACQNJ01. The sequence goes on along the minus strand of JACQNJ010000019.1, from coordinate 81,145 downwards.
TGTTTATAATGCATGCATTCAAGATTGGGAGAAAAAATCCAAAGAAATGGATAAATTTGTCAAAATAATGAGTGGAAAAATTGTCAGGATAGTTGGGAATAACACTGATATTAGTTTTAGCATTGAGGGAAGAAAGTGGGTAAAAGGAGATGGAAGATGCAATATGCCTGATGGGGAAATTTTTACTGCTCCTAATGAAAAAACAACTGAAGGTTTTATTGAGTTTGATTTAGCTACTATAAGAGGAGGAAGGGAAGTAGCGGGTGTTAGATTAGAATTTAGCAAAGGTAAAGTTGTGAAGGCTAATGCTGTTAAAAATAATGATTATTTGCAAGGCATGTTGAATACTGATGAAGGAGCTAGGTATTTAGGGGAACTGGGAATTGGACTAAATGAAGGTATAACTAAACCAGTTAGGAATATATTGTTTGATGAAAAAATCAATGGGACGATTCATTTAGCAATTGGAAGCGCTTATGCTGAATGTGGTGGTGTTAACAAGAGTGCTGTTCATTGGGATTTTATTAAAACTATGAAGAATGGAAAAATATTTTTAGATGGAAAATTAGTTTATGAGAATGGGATATTTATCTAATTTAAATGAGGGTTAATCTACATCTAACAAACTTTTAGGGGTGTCATTAAAGTAACTTTTCCCTACCGGAGATTCTTCTACAGTCATGTGCCTTTGGAATTCTGGATCATAAATTTTTGTGATCAAACATACCCCCCTTGTCACTCCTCCCTTTATGGCTTGTTCTACTACAACACCATTACCCCAGTATAGCCACCTACTTTCTACATCTTCAACAAGGAAAACTCTGGCTGGAGAATGATTATAGACAACCTTGCCTTCAGCTTCAAACCTTATCCTATGGCCCAAGAACCTTCTTGATTTTTCTGGATTTGCAATGTGCTGTTCAAGATCTAATTCAAGTGGAAAACCGCATCCCTTGGCAAGCCTTAAAGTATCTTTGAATTCTACTGCTGTTCCCATATTATCTGTGTTGCAGGAAAAAATATAAATTTATCTTTTAATCATCAATTCTTTATCAATGTTTGTCAATATTTTTTTATTTAACACAATATCTTCTATTCTAATCCCGTATTTATCATAAATTCCTGGTTCTATTGTGTAAACCATATTATTTGTTAATTTTTCTTTTGATATTTCATTTAAGTCTGGTCTTTCATGGATTTCAATACCTATACCATGACCTAAACTGTGAATAAAATTTTTTCCTAGAACTTTTTTAGCTTTCAAATATAGTTTAGAAGCTTTAACTTCTTTAGACCTTATTGATTCCTCTTGAATTTTTAACACTTTATTGTAATCTTTAATTTCTTTTTTACTAGGTCTGCCAATATAGATTGTTCTTGTGGTATCAGAGCAATAGTTTTTGCATTTAACCCCCAAATCAATTATTGTGAATCCCTTGAGTTTTTTATTTTCTGAAATATGGTGAGGATTTGCTGAATTTTTACCGGAAGCTACTATTGGAGTAAAAGATGGCTCTAAGTTTAATTTTTTTATTTCATTTTCTATAAACTCTTTAACTTCAATTTCTGTTTTTGAAGAGCTGCAAAAATTTATTGCTTTTCTCATTATTAGAGAGGATATCTCACAAGATTTTTTTAATAGAATTATCTCTTCTTCAGTTTTTATAGCCCTTAACTCTGAAACTTTTTCACTTACATCAACAAATTTAGTTTTTATTTCTTTTTTTATGCTTTTTAATCTGTTGAGAGTTATAGAATTGTAGTTTAACCCAATAGTTTTTCCTTTTATCTCTTTTAATGAATTTAATTTCCTAATTTCCTTTACTTTTGAAATTTTTTTTGCTATGTTCAATTCTAATATAGAAACGAGCAAATAAGGAGCTTTAGAATTTGGAATTATTAATACAGCATTTACATTTGCAGATGGAGGTATTTGCGTAAAATAAGAAAAGCTAGTATCTTTTATTCTTTCATTATTAAAAAACAGGGCCAAATCTATGTTTTTTTCTTTAAGGTAATCTTGAAATTCTTTTATTTTCATGAGAATTTTCCTGATCTCATTATTATTTTACCATCTTTTTTTATTGTGGGGTTTTTTATTATTAAATCCAAGTGCATTCCTGCTTTTACTTTCCCCCCCATGCTGAAATTAGAGCCAAAAGCTATGTGGCATGTGCCAATAGCCTTCTCATCCTGCAGGATATTTCCAATTACCTTGGCTTTGTAGTTTGTGCCAATACCAAATTCTGCTATATTTGTTGCATGCTTAATTGTTTTAAATAAATTTGCTATTTTACAATTTTTATCTGAAACTTTTGTTACATTCCCTTTTTCTACTGTTATTACTGTGCCTTTTTTTGCATATATCTCTTTGTCGTGCTTGAATATGTCAACTATTATTTTTCCATTAGCTGCTCCTTCTAATGGAGCTATAAAAACTTCTCCTGCTGGCAAATTTCCAGAAAATTTTATTTTACCTGTGTCTGCAAACCATCTTCTTCCTCTTGTTACTAAAGATAACTTTGTCCCTTTTTTTGTTTCTATTGTTATATTCTTTGCATTCTTTACTGCTTTTAATACTTTTAGCGTGAATGCTTTGACTTTATCGTAATCTGCAAGCATGCTTTCATTCATTATTATCTCATTTATTCCGGGAAGTGTTGCCACTCTTGCTCCTGCTTTTACTGCATCTCTTGATGCATGAGTATGCGTTATACTTTGTGTTGTGGGAGCTAGAATTACATTGTACTTTAACATTTCTTTTGCTACTTCTTTTGGAGGTTCTATCCCACTTACTTTAGGTATTGGTATTTCAATTATTTTAACTTTTTTAGCTATTTTTTTTGCTTTATTGAAAATTGAATCTGCTATCTCTCTTTTGTTTTTATCTGTTATAATTAGAACTGACTCTTCCTTTTTTACTTTAAGACATTCTTCTAAGATTATTTTGACCTGCTTTTTGAATTTTATTTCCATTTTTTTGTAAACTCTTTGTAGAACTTATCAAATTTGTCTTCTTTTATAGATTTTTTTATTTCATCAATTAATTCCCTTACAAAATATAAATTATGCCATGTAACCAATCTTTTCCATGTCAATTCATTGATCTTTATTAAATGATAAATATAGGCTTTTGTATAATCTTCACAAACAAAACAAGTGCAATCTTGGTCTAAAGGATTAAAATCATTCTTGAAATTTTGCTTGTTAATCCTTATTTCCCCTTTTCTTGTGAATACTACATGGTGCCTTGAATGCCTTGTTACATAACAACTATCGAAAATATCAACTCCATTTGCTATTCCTTTTACAATATCTGGAACACTACCTATCCCCATTAGATATCTAGGTTTGTTTTTAGGCATGTATTGAATTGAGTTTTTTATAGCTTTGTGCAAAAGATTGGAGCCTTCACCCATTCCTAGACCACCAATAGCGTAGCCATCGAAATCTAAACCGCATATCAATTCTGAGCTTTTTTTCCTTAGATCTGGGAAAGTTCCTCCTTGTATGATTCCGAATAACAGTTGTTTCTTGTCAGTATGAACTTTTTTGCATCTTTTTGCCCATTCGTAAGTAATTCTAACACTTTTTTTAATACTTTCATAACTATCTTCAAATTTTGGCATATAATCAAGGGTCATTGCAACATCTGATTTTAGTTCTTGTTGAATTTCCATGTCTTTTTCTGGTGTAATGAAATGTTTGCTATTGTCAATAGGACTTCTAAAAGAAACCCCTTTTTCATTTATTGACTCTAGAAAGGCAGGAGAAGCCATTTGAAAGCCTCCTGAATCTGTGAAAATAACATTTTGATAATTCATGAAATTGTGGATACCTCTTGCTTTTTTTATCAAGTTTAAACCAGGCTCTAAGTACAAGATAAATGCATTTGATATAATTGCTCTTGTTCCAATTTCAGTTAAGTCTTTTGAAGAAATCAGTTTAACAGCTAATTTTGTTGCGACTGGCATAAAGAAAGGAGTTTCTATTTTTCCGTGCTTTGTTTTTAATATACCCAGTCGGGCATCTTTTGACGTATGCTTAAGTTCAAACATGAGAGTTTGCACTTTTTACTATTTATTAATCTTATTCAGGCAATTTGACTATTCTGTTTATATCTTTGCAACTCAGGTAGCAAGTACCATCTTCTCCTCTTATCAGTGTTTCTTCTAGCATACCTTCCATAGCTTTCCTGGCATAATCTATCCTCTCTTCACGGTTTCTAGCCTTCCCCATTCTTGCCCTTACCTTTTTAACCAGATCTTCTCTGCTCGCAGTTTTTCTCTTTATATCTAAATCACTACTTGCTTCTATAAACCATAACGAAGCTTTTTTGCCTCTTACCCTCATATGAGATGTGTAGACAGTTATCAGCTGAACAGTTGCGCCCTTTTTAGTGTATATTTCCTCCCTAAGAAATACAGTTTTAGTAGGATCAAATTCTTGTAAACTTTTCCCTTCCAATTTAGTTCTCTTTTTTTTCCTTCGGTCATAAGCTACTATCTGGGCCTCTATTCCTTCATATCCCAAATACCTTAACGCAGTACCTAAAATCTTATGAAAACTATCTGCATTTTGTGCAGGATTTAGCTTTGCTAAATCAGATTTTAGTTCTTCTACTCTATCAGGATTTAAGTACATAAACAGAGTATAATAAAAAAATTTATAAAAGTACATCTTTATGATAAGCTTATGTTTCAAACATCAATGCGTTCACATACTTGTAATGACTTATCAACTAAAGAGTTTAATAAAAAAGTCAGCTTATGCGGATGGGTGAATACGCGAAGGGACCATGGGGGTATTATTTTCATAGATTTAAGAGATAGATATGGACTGACTCAGATTGTTTTTGACCCTGAATTTAACAAAGGTATCCATAAAAGTGCTGAGTTTTTGAGGAGAGAGGACTGTATTCAGATTATTGGAATTGTTAAGAAAAGAAAGAAGGGAATGGAGAATAAGAAGCTTAAAACAGGAGAGGTTGAGGTTTTTGTCGATAAACTGCATGTTTTTGCCAAATCTGAAGTGCCTCCAATTGGGATAGATTCTGATGAAGTAGCTTCTGAAGAAACTAGGTTGAAATACAGATATCTGGATTTAAGAAGGAGCACAATGCAGAAGAATCTTTTGTTTAGGCAACAAGTTATGAATGCTGCTAGGGAATATTTTAATGAGCAGGGATTTGTTGAAATTGAAACTCCAATGCTAGTAAAACCCACTCCTGAGGGAGCTAGAGATTATATTGTGCCATCAAGAGTAAATCCTGGGCAATTTTATGCTTTGCCTCAATCACCGCAACTGTATAAGCAAATTTTGATGGTAGCTGGATTTGACAGGTATTTTCAGTTTGCTAGATGTTTAAGAGATGAAGATTTGAGAGCTGACAGGCAGCCTGAGCATACTCAGATAGATATAGAAATTTCTTTTGTCAATCAACAAGATATTTTGGATATAGTTGAGGAAATGTATAAGTATGTAATTAAAAAAACTTTGGATAAGAAATTAGAAAAGTTTCCAGTGTTCACTTATGCTGAAGCTAAAGATAAATATGGAAATGACAAGCCTGACTTGAGATTTGACTTAAAATTATTTGATGTTACTGAAATAGCTAAGAAAAGTAATTTTTCTGTGTTTAATGAAATAATTAAAAATAATGGAATTATAAAATGCATAAACCCTGAGAGAGAATTTACAAGAGGTGAAATTGAGGAGTACACCAAATTCTGCGTTTCCTTTGGAGCCAAAGGACTAGCTTACATGAAGTATGAAAATGGAAAACTTGAATCAAACATTTCAAAGTATTTTTCAAGTGATGCATTAAAAGAATTGATTAGAATAACTAAAATTAAGAAAGGATACTTGTTTTTTGTAGCTGACAAGGAAAAAACTGTTAATAATGTTTTATCAGAATTAAGGCTGAAACTAGGAAAGGACTTGAATTTAGTAAAAGATGAACTGAAATTCTGCTGGATTGTTGATTTTCCTTTATTTTCTTATAATGAAGATGAGCAGAAATGGGAGCCTGAGCATCATATGTTTACCATGCCCAAGGAGGAGCATTTGGGATTTTTGGAGTCTGAGCCTGGGAAAGTATTAGGAAATCTTTTTGACTTGGTTTTGAATGGAACTGAAATTGGATCTGGATCCATAAGAATAACAAGGCCAGACATTCAGGAGAGAATTATGAAGTTTATAGGAATTAATAAAGAAGAAGCTGAAAGGAAATTTGGGTTTTTGTTAAATGCTTATAACTTTGCTGGACCTGTTCATGGCGGTATGGGTATGGGCTTTGACAGAACTGTTGCTTTGTTATTAGGTGGAAATGATATAAGAGAGGTAATAGCTTTTCCAAAAAACAAGAATGCACAATGCCCAATGGATGGGAGTCCTGCTGAGGTTGATGAGAAACAATTAAAAGAGGCACATATAAAAACAGATGTTGCGATGAAAAAACATAAATAGTTTTTGCATTGTGGTGGTGGATCATATGAATACGTTAATCAAAAAGCCGCTTGCTTATGTTATCTACTATTTTTTGTGGTTATTAAATAAATTGGTTATTGCCCTTGTTTTCAGGCCAAGCATTAAAGGCAAGGAGAATATTCCAAGGAATGGACCTTTTATCTTTGTATGCAACCATGAAGACAATTCAGATGCATTGTTTCTTACATATTTAACTTATAGAAGACTTTACTTTTTGGCTCATGGTGGTCTGTTCAGGCCTCCTGCAAGATCAAGATTTTTTATGCACCTATTTGACCAAATTCAAACTGTGAAAGAACAAAGCACGATGGTTGTAAATAAATCTGCTGATTTCTTGAGACAAGGAAAAATAGTTGTTATATTTCCAGAGGGAACTATTGATGGAGGGAGGGAGATTATTAGAGGGCATACGGGGGCAGCTAGAATAGCTATCCTATCTGGAGTTCAGGTTGTACCTGTAGCTATAAACAACTCCTATGGGATATGGCCTAAAAGAAGAAGAATGTTTGTTAAGATTGCAAAAGCAAAAGTAAACATAGGAAAACCAATGATATTTCATGAATATAAGGGAAAACATGAAAATAGAAAAGTTACAAGAAAAGTTACTAACTTAATTATGGAGGAAATAAAGAGGCTATATAAAGAAGCCTAAACCTTTAAAAATTCTATTTCTTTTAGTGATTTATGAAAATTAATAAGGAAATTCTTCAGGGTGTTGCAAATAATGCTAGAATAAAACTAAGCAAGAAAGAAGTAGATGAACTTTTACCACAGTTAAATGGAATTCTCAAGATATTTTCCCAGCTTAATGGAATCAACACTAATAATATTGAGCCTTCTTTTCAGCCTGTTGAAGTTAAGAATGTTTTTAGAGAAGATAGAGTTGAAAGCTGTAAAGAAGATGTTTTAGTGAATGTGAAAAATAAGGAAGATAGGTATTTTAAAGGGCCTAAATCAATATGAGAGCTAAAGACTATATAAATGGAGTTAAATCTGGAAAAATTTCTGCTATAAAAACAGTCAAATCTATTTTAGATGAAATAAAAAAAATCAACAAAGATTATAATTATTTTAACAACATAACTGATGAATTAGCTCTGGAATTAGCAGAGAAAATAGAAAAAAATCCTAAAGGGAGATTAGCTGGTCTTCCTGTTTCTATAAAAGATGATATTTGTGTTAAGGGTGTTGAGACTACGTGTAGCTCTAATATTTTGAGAGGATATAAACCAATATTCAATGCGACGGTTGTAAAAAAATTGGTTGATGAAGGAGCTGTTATTATTGGTAAAACAAACCAGGATGCTTTTGGGTTTGGCTCTTTTAACATCAATACGGATTACAAAGTTCCTAGGAATCCATTGGGTAAGACAAGAGTTACTGGAGGAAGCTCTGGAGGAGCAGCTGGATTTACCGCCTTGACAGAATTTCCACATGTTGCAATAGGAGAATCTACTGGCGGAAGTATTGCTGCACCCTGTTCCTTTTGCGGGGTTCAAGGGTTAACTCCAACTTATGGAGCAGTTTCAAGATATGGATTAATTGATTATGCAAACTCTTTGGACAAAATTGGAGCTATTGGCAAATGTTTAGATGATGTTGAGCTTGTTTTTGATGTGATAAGAGGACATGATAATAAAGATTCTACTTCCTTGAATGAAGAATTATCTAATAATAACGAAGTCAAGACAATAGGATTGATTAAGGAAACCTTAGATATTGACCCTAAAATAAAAGATCTAATTTTAAAAAAATTGAACGAACTAGGGATTGAATATGAGAAAGTTTCTTTGCCTTTAACTTCTAAATACTCTTTAGCTTCTTATTATATTATAGCCATGGCTGAAGCTTCAACAAACTTGAGCAAGTACTGCGGAATGAGATATGGGCAAGAGGAAAAACTAGATTTACCTTATAATGAATATTTTTCAGATGTCAGAACAAAATATTTCAATAAAGAGGCAAAAAGGAGGATAATATTAGGGACTTTTACTAGAATGGCGGGATATAGGGATGCTTTTTATTTGAAAGCCATGAAAGTGAGGACTTTAATCATAAATGAGTATAAGAAAGCTTTCAGGAGATATGACCTATTGGTTTCTCCCAGTATGCCAATAATTGCACCAAAGTTTTCTGAAGTAGACAAGCTAACTCCGGCTGAGAATTACATGATGGATATTATGACTGTTGGGCCTAATTTAGCTGGATTGCCACACTTGTCATTAAATGCAGGTGTATATAATAAAATGCCTGTCGGGATTATGTTTACTGGGGATCACTTAAATGAGAAAAAATTGTTTAGTGTTGGAAAAAAATATGGCGTATAATGTTATTAAATTCAGGAATTTTGAAAGACTCAAGAATAAACTGGTTAACAGTTTTAGGACAAATAACATTGAGGTGGTCTCTTTTCCAGAAATTAGGGAAAAAAATATTCCTGTGTTCTTACAAATAATCTTGAAAAGAGGAAAACAGGATTATGAATTTCAAGCTAATGTTTTTCCTAATACTTTGGAAATTAATTTAATTCCTTTGCATTGCAAGGATGATACAGGAGATTTATTAGAAAAAATTTTAGAGGCGATGCCACGTGGTTAAGATAGGAATTGAATGCCATTTGCAATTGAATACTAGGTCTAAGATATTTTGCGGATGCTCAACAAAACAGGTGGATGATCCAAATTCAAATGTTTGTGAAGTTTGCTGTGGTTTTCCAGGATCTAAGCCTGTTTTGAACAAGGAAGCTTTTGAAAAGGCCTTGAAAATAGCTACAGCTTTGAATTGCAAGATTAATAAAAAAACTTTTTTTTCCAGAAAAAGCTACTTTTATCCAGACTTGCCTAAAAATTTTCAGATAACCCAATATGACTTTCCTATAGGAATTAATGGCAGTTTTAGCGGTGTAAAAATAAAAAGAATTCATCTTGAGGAAGATCCTGGGGCTTTGATTCATAAAACCTCTTATTGCTTGGTTGATTATAATAGATCGGGTATTCCTTTAGTGGAGATTGTTACTGAGCCTGATTTTAAAGATCCTAAAGAAGTTAGAGAATTTTTGAAGAAATTGATTACTGATTTGAGCTATTTAGATGTTTATGACAAAAAATCAGAATTTGCCTTGAAAGCAGACCTAAATGTTTCAACTACAGGAGCTAAAGTTGAGATTAAGAATGTTACAGGTTTGAAAGACATCGAGGATGCTTTAAGCTATGAAATAGAAAGGCAACAAAAAGATGCTCCTAAAAGCAATGAAACACGAGGATGGAATTCTGACAAAGGAATTACTTTTTTACAAAGAGTAAAAGAATCAGAAGACGATTATGGATATATAACTGAGACAGATTTGCCAGTTATAGAGATTTCTGATAACTTGGTAAATAAAATTAAGAAGGATGTTCCTGAATTATCTGAGGAAAAAACATCTAGATTTACACTACAGTATCAATTGAGAGAGAGTGATGCTAAGGTTTTATCTTCAAATAAAAAACTAGCACATTTATTTGAGGAAGTTGCTAAGAAAGTTGATCCTGATATTGCAGCTAAGTGGATAATAAGAGACTTATCTAATCAACTAAACTATCATAAGAAAACTTTAGATGAAGCTAATGTAAAACCTGGAGACATGATTGATTTATTGAAACTATTTGAAGATAAAAAAATTACTGATAATACTGCTAAGGAAGTTATGATAAAAATTATTACTGAAAAGAATTTTTCTCCTTTGAAGTATATTGAAACTAATAACTTAATCATGAAATCTGATACTTCTCAAATTGAGGAATGGTGTAAAAAAGCAATTGAAGAATCTAGCGATGCTGTTGAATCTTATAAAAATGGAAATGAAAAGTCTTTGAATTTTTTAGTTGGCAAGATTATGGAGCTTTCTAACAAAACTGCCAATCCTGATGTTGCTAGAAAGATTTTAGTAAAGTTTATAAAAAAGTGATTATTACCTATTAGTATCAAAAAAAGAGGTGTTTTTATGCATAAGAGAATTTTTGCCTTATTTGTTTTAATGTTATTTTTAGCTCCTTCTGCTGTTTTTGCACAAGAGAGTGCTCCTGACTCTAGTGGTGGGGGAGATGGTGGATCTGCTCCCGAATCTGGAAGTTCAGATGGTGGAGGTACTTCTGATAGTGGTTCTTCTACAATTTCTGATAGTGGATCTTCTACTGATTCTGGAGGTACAGGAGAAGGAGGATCAGTTCCTAGTTCTGGTGGCGGTGGTGAAGATGGTTTTGAAAGTGAACCTCGTGATTCTGATGCTCCTCAACCTCCTACTACAACGCAAGAATCTTTTGAGCAAAAAACTTGTCCTAAGGATATGTGTATGAATGGAGAAGAGTGTGTTCCTTGTCCTAACTTTGAGGATACAAGGACTAGTTGTCCATCAGCACCTCCAAATAAATGCGCTCCAGACCAATCAGTGAAGGCTATTTTTGATAATAATGGGTGTGTGATAGATCATGAATGTGGTCCAAGTGGATCTGGTAGGCCTCGTTTTGACAGTGTTCCTCCAGGGTGCCATGTTGAGAAAGGGGAATTTGGAGATTTTGTAAAATGTGATCAAAGAGATGATGGCTTTGGTGACATGGAGAGAAGATGTAAGGAGGATGGTGGAAAACTTCACAAAACAGAAAAAGGACCTGAATGTCTATTTGATAACAGGGGTCAAGGTGGATTTTTTGGCCAGATAAGTTGCCCAAGTGAAGAAAATCTAAGAGAGCATGCTGATAAATGTGTAAATGGTGGTGGAAACCCTGAGAAATTTATTGATAGATCTGGCTGTAAGATAGTAAGTTGTGTTTTTGGCGGTGGGCAAGGAAATTTTGAAGGTATGTCAGATGATCCTAGAGAATGTGAGTCTAGGGGTGGAGACTTTGTTCTTATCAAGGGAGAGCCTAGATGCTTTACTGGTGATAATAATGTGAAGATAAAGGAAAAGTTAGATGAGATAGAACCTACTGATTTATTGAAAATTGCACTTAGGCTTGAAAATATCTTAAAATCATTGGAGGAAATAGGAGATAGCTTTGAAGATTTAAAAAAATTTTATGAGAAAAGAGGAGATACTGAAAAAGCAGCTAGTTTTGATAGAGCTCTCACTAAGATTGATGGTGCAGCTGCAAGACTAGATGAAATAAAGTTTGGGTTAGCTGAAAAAGTCGGGGACATTACAGAAGAAGACAGATATCAGGTAATCAGGGATATTAAGGACATAAAAAATATTATGCAGGATATTGCTGTTGATATTTTAACTGGTGGAAAATCTAGCAGGAGTGAGAGAAGAGGGAGTCAACCTGAAGGTGAGTTTGAAGATGAGGGAATTGATTTCATGAATGCTATAAGACAATGTGAGGATTATAGTGAGGAAGAGCCTTATTCATTTAGCCCTGATAAAGAGGTTAATGTTGAATTAAGAGGATTAAGAGATGGAAAATGTGTTATGGCAATTACACCTCCAGAATTTGTAGGAACCGTAGAATTTTTATTACCTCCTAAGACCTATCAGTTCTTTGATGGACCTCATTTGTTATTAAGCCCAGATGTGGATTGTTCACCAGAAGAGGCATGTACTATGATGAGGAGGTTTATAGAAAGTGAAGACAAAGGTAGAAGGCCTACTGAAAGATTTGGTGAAAAAGAAAGAATGGAACCTAAAGAATGTAAAGATGTAGGAGCTACTGGAGAAAAATGCTTTGATTTGATGTTCATTAAACTTGGACCTCCTCCTGAATGTAGGGGATTATCATTACAAGAGTGTAAAGAAAAAACTTTTAGGAATCCCGAGGAAAGAAGAGGTGAGTTTAGAGATGACTTTGAAGATAGAGATGAATTTAGGCAAGAACCTAGAAATGAATTTAGAATGCCTCCAGAATGTGAGGGATTGTCTCCAGAAGAATGTAAAAATAAATTTGGGGATGGGGAATTTAGGCAGGAATTTAGACAAGATTTTGGAGAGGGAGGGTTTAGAGAGCCAACGTCAACTGGAGAGTTTAGACTATCAGAAGATTTTATCCCACCTGAAGATCTCAGGTTTTTTGAAGAGCCAACACAGCCTGCTGAGCCTGTTCAAGAACAACAGTCTCAGGAAACAAGTACTCAATCAACGGAGGGAACAGCATGAAAAAAATTATAGTAACTTTTATTTTATTAGCTTTAGTGGTATCTGTTGTAGCTGGATGCCAGGCAATAGATGAAAAGAATAAGAAAGTGGACTCACAAGAAGATGCAAAGGAAACAGTTGAAGATGTATCTGTGAACTTGGATGACTTATCTAGGGACTTGGATTCTGTAAGTGAGGATTTAGGATAATACAAACTTATTTAAATTTTGTAAGAATTATTTAATTTAATGATTAAAATCTCTAAGAGAGAATTAAGTTTACCTAAAGCAGTAATAGCTAAATTATTGAAAATAGCTAGTGAATCTAAAAAAGTTGTTTCTTTAGGTGTTGGCGAACCTGATTTTGTGACTCCTAAACCCATTCTTGATTTTGCTTCTAGAACAGTTTACAAATCAACACATTATACTCCTACTGAAGGATTAACTGAATTAAGAGAAGCATTAGTTAAAAAATTAAAAAAGAAAAATAAGATCCATGTTGATGTTGAAAATGTTATAGTAACTACTGGGAGTCAAGAAGGATTATTGGCTACCCTCTTAACTGCATTAGACCCCAAGCAAGAAGTTTTATTGCCTAGTCCCTGTTATGTTGGGTATATACCTGAAGTTGATTTAGTTTCTGCTAAACCTAGATTTTTGAAACTAAGAGAGGAAGATGGATTTGAGATTAATCCAGATTTAATTAGGAAGTCTATAACCAAGAAAACAAAAGCTTTGATTATTAATACCCCCTCTAATCCTACAGGCAATGTTTTGAAAAGATCAACTTTAGAAGAATTAGCAGATATTGCCAGAGATAAAAATTTGTTAATACTATCTGATGAAGCTTACGAAGACTTAATTTATGAAGGAAAGCATGTTTCTATTGCTTCTTTAAACGGAATGGAAAAGAATGTTATTTCTTTTTTTACATTTTCTAAGAGTTATGCCATGTGCGGTTTTAGAGTAGGATACGTTGTAGGTAAAAAAGATTTTATGAAAGCATTAACCAAAGTTTCACATTATGTAACCTTATGCCCTCCGCATTTATCTCAATTAGCTGCTCTGAAGGCTTTATCTATCTCTGATAAATATACAGAACAGATGAAAAATGAGTATGATAGAAGGAGGAAGGTTATAGTTAAAAGATTAAAGGAAATTGGCTTACCTACCGTTAATCCTAAAGGAGCTTTTTATGCATTCTCCAATATTAGTAGTCACTCAAGAGATAGCTTCAAGTTTGCTGATAAATTATTGAAAAAAGCCAAAGTAGCTGTTGTTCCAGGCAGAGAGTTTGGACCTTATGGGGAAGGATATGTAAGATTTTCATATGCTACAAAAATGAACAATATCAAAATCGCTATGGACAGAATGGAGAAATTTTTGAGAAGATGAAAATTATTATAGCGTTAGGTGGAAATGCAATTATAAAGAAGGGAGAAAAGGAGACTTACCATACATTGATTAAAAACATAAAATTGATGTCTAAAAATATAGCACCTATTGTTAAAAAATATAATGCTGTTATTACCCATGGCAATGGCTATGAAATTGGCAATCTTCTTCTTCAGAATGAAATTTCCAGCAAGAAAGTTCCTCCAATGCCTCTTGATATACTAGGGGCTGAATCGCAAGGGCTTATTGGGTATCCTTTAGAAGAGCAATTGATTAATGAGCTAAGAAATACAAAAAAGGAGATTGTTACGGTTTTAACTCAGGTTCTGGTTGATGAGAAAGATAAAGCTTTTAGAAACCCAACTAAATTTATAGGGCCTTTTTATAGTTATTTAGAATACAAAAGATTAAGAAGAAGATATAAGATAAGAAAAGATTCTAATAGGGGGTATAGGAGAATTGTTCCTTCACCAAAGCCTGTAAGAATTTTAGAGGCTAAAACTATAGAATTTTTAATTAAGAGAGGAAATGTCGTTATTTGTGGAGGAGGAGGAGGAATTCCTATAGTAAATAAAAAAGGAAAGTTGAAAGGAGTAGAGGGTGTTATTGATAAGGACTGGGCTTCTTCTTGCATAGGAAAATCTATTAATGCTGATATTTTGTTGATACTGACAGGCGTTGATAAGGTTTCTTTGAATTATGGAGAGAAAAATGAAATTAAATTAGATAAGATGAGTGTTAAGAGGGCTAAAAGATATTTAAAAGAAGGATATTTTCCTGCGGGAAGTATGGGACCAAAGATTGAGGCTTCTATCGATTTTTTAAAAAAAGGAAAAAAAGTTATAATTACTGACGTTGAGCATGCTTTGAAGTCTTTAGAAGGGAAGGCTGGGACTTTGATAACAAAAAGATAAGTTTATTAAAAATGGAATTTAGGCTTTAAAGAGGGGTGATAATTTGAAAAGAAGAAATGTATTAATTGCTGGAGCTGGAGGTCGTGATTTTCAAAACTTTCTTAGATTTTTTAAAGATAATAAAAATTATAATGTAATTTGCTTTACAGCTGATCAGATTCCTGGAATAGAAAAAAGGGTTTTTCCTAAGTCTCTAGCGGGTGGTTTATACAAAAAAAATATCCCAATTTATCCTGAAAGTGATCTGCCAAAATTAATTAAAAAATTTAACGTAAATGATGTTTGCTTTTCTTACAGTGATGTTAGCCATGAGCATGTCATGCATCTAGCTTCTATAACAATTGCAAATGGAGCCTCTTTTATGTTATTGGGGACAAATGATACTTACATTGAATCTAAAGTTCCTGTTGTAAGTGTCTGTGCAGTGAGGACTGGATCTGGGAAGAGCAAAGTAAGCAGAAAAATTGCTTTATTTTTTAGAGGATTGGGGTACAAAGTTGTTGCAGTAAGACATCCTATGCCTTACGGCGACTTAAGGAAACAGGCTGTCCAGAAGTTCTATAAATATGAGGATTTGATTAAGAATAAATGCACGGTTGAAGAAAGGGAGGAATATGAACCTCATTTAAGACAAGGAATAGCTGTTTTTGCGGGTGTTGACTATACTAATATTGTGAAGGAAGCTGAGAAGGAGTTTGATATTATAATCTGGGATGGAGGGAATAATGACTTCCCTTTTGTAAAGCCGAATTTGAGTTTAGTAGTTGTAGACTCTAGGAGATCTGACCATATTACTAAATATCATCCTGGAGAATCTAATTTCAGAATGGCAGATGTTATTTTGATAAATAAGATGTATGGATCCAGTGATGAACCTATTAAATTTATTAAGGAAAAAGCTAAAGTATTAAATCCAAAAGCCAAAGTTATAGTTATTAAATCTGAAATTATTTCTAAAGAACACAGTTTAATCAAGAATAAAGATGTTCTGGTTGTTGAGGATGGGCCTACTTTAACGCATGGAGGTATGGATGAAGGAACTGCTACTGTTGCAGCTAGAATATATGGGGCTAAAAATATTGTTGATGCTGAAAAATATACTGTGGGCTCTTTGAAATATGTTTATAAAAAATATACTCATCTAAAGAGAATTTTACCTGCTGAGGGATATAGCAAAAAACAGCTTAAAGAACTTGAGAAAACTATCAACAAAGCTAAGGCAGATTTAGTAATTCAAGGAACGCCTTCGGATTTAAGCAGATTGCTAAAGTTGAATAAGCCTGTGGTTTATGCTGGTTATGATATTAATGATAGTAGTTTAAAGCCTTTATATAAGATTTTAAGAAAAGTTGTAAAATGAAAAAAGACTTATTATCTATTAATGATTTAAGTAAGACAGAGATTTTGGAAATTATTTCCTTAGCTGAGAAAGTAAAAAAGAACACTAGAAGATATAAGTCAAAACTAAAAAATAACGTTTTATTAGATATTTTTGAAAAACCTTCTTTGAGAACAAGATTATCATTTGAAGTGGCAATGTATCAGCTCGGTGGGCATACTATATATTACGATTTAGCTGGATCTCCTCTAGGAAAAGGAAAGGAATCTCTAGAGGATACAGCAAAAGTTGTTTCAAGATATGTTGATGTTATAATGGCAAGATTGTATTCTCAAGATGATTTGATTAAACTAGCTAAAAATTCTTCAATACCTGTAATTAGTGGTTTAACTGACTATGAACATCCATGCCAAATTTTGGGGGATTTGTTGACTATTAAAGAAAAATTAAGAAAATTAAGCAATATTAAAATAGCTTATTTTGGTGATGCGAAAAACAATGTCACACATTCTTTGATTTTTGCTTGCTCTAAATTAAACATTAAACTTTCAATAGCTTGTCCTAAAGAAATGCAACCTTTAAATTCTGTTTTGAAAAATTCTAGAAATATTGAAGTTACTCAAAACGTTAACAAGGCAATTAAAAACGCCAATATAGTTTATGTTGATTCTTGGATGTCCTATCAGATTCCTAAATCGGAGCATACAAAAAGAGTAAAGCTGTTAAAAAAATATCAGGTTAACTCTGAATTAATGAATAAAGCAGGAAAGGCTCTTTTTATGCATTGTCTACCTGCTATGAGGGGAGAAGAAGTAACTTCAGATGTTATAGATTCTAGAAGATCAATTGTTTTGGATCAAGCTGGGAATAGATTGTTTATCCAAAAAGCAATTCTTTTAAAGCTTATAAAATGATTTACTTTTATGGTGGTTGTTATTGTAGGGGGAGGATTCTGCGGGAGTTATTGTGCTAGGAAACTTGAGAAAAAATTTGATGTTATTCTTATTGATTCAAAGGATTATTTTGAATTTACTCCTGGTATTCCCCATGTTGTTTGTGATATAGAACACAGGGATAAGATTAGAGTGAGACATGAAGACTATTTGAGAAAGGCTAAAATAATAATCGGCACTGTAGAAACCGTCACTAAAGATTATGTCAGAGTTAATAATAAAATTATTAATTATGATTATTTAATTTTGTCTTCTGGCTCTATTTATAGATCTCCATTTAAATCTAATATAATAACTGCTGTTTCCAGGTCTGAGGATTTGGTTAATTTTCATAATGAAATAGAGAAGGCTGAGCACATACTTGTTATAGGTGGAGGACTTGTAGGTGTTGAAATGGCAGCTGAATTATTGACTTACACTAATAAGGAAGTCACTTTGATAGAACAAGGGAGCAGATTATTAAAAAGAAATCCTGAGAAAGTTGGAGATTATGCTAAAGAATTTTTATTAAAAAAAGAATGTGAAATAATTTTTGATGATAAAGTTGTAAAATTCGGAAAAAATAATTTTTTAACTGAAAAAGGAAAGCAGTTAGTTGCTGATTTTGCTTTTATCTGTACTGGCATAATTCCTAATTCGAAATTTGATTTTAAAGGTTTTGATGTTAAGTTTGATGCTAAAGGGTATTTGATAGTTGATGAATATCTTAGAATTTCTGATTCTATTTTTGTAGGAGGGGATGTTGTTAGTTTAAATGAAGAGAGAACTGCACAAAATGCCAGAAGGCATGCTGAAACTATTTGTAAAAATATAATTAATGGTATTAATGGGAAGAGTTTAGTGAAATATGTTTCTAAGAAAACCCCTTTGGTTATTAGTCTAGGATCTTATAATGGTATCTTTGTCTCTAAAAATTTTGTTTTTCCAGGCATTATTCCTGGAATTCTAAAAAGACTTATTGAAAAACAGGTAATGTTTGACTATAGGAAAAATGGTAAAGGTTGTTGTAGAAATAATAGTCTACAATAAACTAAGATAGATTTATAGAATGCTTTACAATATCTGAATTACAACTTTTATGCTTTTTACACCAAGTATAGCATTTCTTTGCTAATTCTTGGTCTTTATATAAAAATCCACAGATATTGCATTTATAGGTTTTCATATCATTTCATCTACTAAATAGCTGTAGATTTCTCCAAATGTAGGATGTAAATGGGGCATTTTTTTCAAGTCATCTAATGTTGCTTTGAAGTATAGTAAAGGTATGGCTTCATGAATTAAGTCAGAAGCTTCATGACCTACGATGCTTACTCCTAAAATCTTATTTGTTTTTTTATCTGCTATGAATTTTATGAATCCTTCTGTTTCGTCTATGCATTCTGCTTTCCCTAAATCCTTGAAATAAAACTTACCTATCTTTACATTAATCTTTTTTTCCTCAGCCTCTTTTTCTGATAAACCAATCCATGCAAATTCTGGATGAGAGAAGACTGCCATTGGAAATGCACTATAGTCTATTTTTTCTTTATTTTTTGAAAACATGTTTGTTGCTGCTACTCTGCCTTCTTCAACTGCTACATTTACAACTGCTAAATTAGCACTTGAATCTCCTGCAATGTAAATATTTTTTGTGTTTGTTTCTAGATAATTGCTATTTTTTATTAGCCCTTTTTCTGGTTTTATGCCTGCTTTTTCAACATTTAATCCTTCTAAATTTGGTTTTCTTCCAAATGCCACTAAGATTTCATCGGCTATTATTTCTTTTTCTTGTTTATTGTGGTCAAAAATTATTTTCTTTCCTTTATTGCTTTTTGAAAAACTTTTTATTGAAGTGTTTGTGTAAATTGAAATTCCTTTATTCTTTAATGCATTTTCTAATTCTTTTGCACAATCTAAATCATTATTGCTTAGGATTTGCTCGCTTCTCTGGATGATTGCTGTTTTTACTCCTAACCCATTGAAATAATAACCTAGTTCAATTGCTACAGGACCTCCACCCAATATTGCTAAGCTTTTTGGAAATTTTTTTAATTCTAGGGCTTCATCACTAATTATATATCCTGTTTCTTTTAGTCCAAGTATTGGCGGTATTGATTCTTTGCTTCCTGTAGAAATCAAGAAATTTTTTCCTTTTATTACTCTTTTATTAACTTCTACTTCATTTTTTGAGATGAATTTTGCCTCTCCGTATATTAAATTTATATCTCTTTTATTTTTTATAATATTTTTTCTGTAGTCTGCGAATCCCTGAATGATTTTGTTTTTTCTGTTTATTATGCTGGCTGGGTCTATGTTTATTTTTCCTTTAATATCTATTCCAAATGTTTTTGATTTTTTTATTATTTCATTGATTCTTGCAGAATAAATTAATGTTTTAGAAGGCATACAACCTTTTAGAATGCATAAGCCCCCAAAAGGACCTTTTTCTATTATGCAAACTTTCTTTTTGAACTTTAATGCAGTCATGGCTGCGCTATATCCTGCGCTTCCTCCACCTAGAATTACTAGATCATATATCATTTAGAAGATTATATCTGGTTTTATATAAAAAGGTTTGCTTGATTTTATTGATTAACATAAGTTAAAAAATATTTGAGAGGTCAGAGCAACATAGGAAAGTATATAAACTTCATTTTATTTTTGTTTTAAGAGGTGAATTTTATTCAAAAAGATAAATTACATCCTATGAAGGGTCAAACTTCTACTGAGTATTTAATTATTCTAGGTGTTGTTATTGTTGTTGCATTGATTGTTGTTGCAGCTTTGGGTGGGTTGCCTGGAGTAGGTGAAAATGCTTCTGTCAAGACAAGCAAACTTTTTTGGAATACTAAGGCGCTAGTTGGATTTAAGAATTATGCTGTTACTTCTGTTGGAAATGATACTTTTGTTTTAAAAAATAATTTAGATTCTCCTGTTAAGTTAGATAATGTCAAGATTAATTCTGTTGATGTTCCTGTGGAGGATGCTACCCTATCTCCTGGAAATACTATGGTGCTGACTTATGATGTTGGAAGTTGTGTTTTAGGGCAAAACTATGAGTATGAGGTACTTATAGGCTATACTGATTTGAATACTGGTGCGAATTATACTTATACAGGAGATGGAACAAATCTTGTTGGAACTTGTTCTGGAGAAGTTAGTGGTGAAGGTTCTCAATCTCAGAATCATGGGAATGAGACAGGAGGAAATAACCAACCTCAAGGAGGAGAAAATCAAACAGGAGGAGAAACTAACCAGACTCAAGGTGGAGATAATCAAACACAAGAATACAATATAACAGGTATGTCTTGTGGTAATGGTTTAGACAATGACTGGGATGGCAAAATAGATTATCCAACTGATCTAGGTTGTGCAAATATTGCAGATAATGATGAATCTGATCCTTATAAAACCCCTGTGTGTGGAAATGGTTTTTGTGAGTTAAACGAGGCTAGCTCTTGTTCTGGAGATTGTCCTACAAATGTTTCAAGATGTTATGATAGTGATGATAGGGGAGCAGATTACTACAATAGCCCAAGCGGAATGAATTACTTTTCCAAGGGAACAGTTACAAGTAATGTTTGTGACAGCCCATTAGGCCTTACAAGATGCGCTTATGGGAGCAGTACTGACAATAATAATCTTGAGTATTCTTGCGCGCCAAATGGTCTTGTCAGGAATACTTATTTTAGCTGTAACATATATATTAATGGTACATGTAAAGATCAACTTGCTGTTCCTCCTTGTCCTGCTATGAACTTATTTAACTTATATCCTTGGGTGGGTTGTAGGGTAAACAATTACAATACTCTTTATGATTCAAATACAATTGTAAGGACTGACTACACTTGTAATTCGGCTGTATATTCTTGCTGGGCTTGTAAACCGGGGTATGGAAGAGATAATTCTACTGATAGATGTGTTTTGCTTACAGCCAATAATACTGGTGGGGGTGGTCAATTATCTAATGGCACTTCAGGAAATACTACTCAACCCTCTGGAAATACTACTTCACTTTCAAATACAAGCATTACTTATCCGAATTCTGGAGTTTGTTATGATTATGCGGATTATCAATGCCCTAATACTTGTGCGGCTGGATCAGATTATGATTGCTGTACATCTTCTGGTAAGGTGTGGTATCAAGGATATGGCTGTTATCCTGCAGGTTCAACTGTAGGGCAGTGTTTAGCTACATCTGATGGAATTTGTCAATCTAGTTGTGCTGCTGGTTCTGATTATGACTGTTGTGTTGCTTCTGGTAAAACTTGGTATGATGGCTACGGGTGTTATGCTTCCGGTTTAACCTTTGGAACATGTTCAGCTACATCTGATGGAATTTGTCAAGCGAACTGTGCGGCTGGATCAGATTATGATTGTTGTGTAGCTTCTGGCAAGTGCTGGAGACCTGGACAAGGATGTTATTCTACTTGTTAGAAACTGGGTTTCTGTTTTAATTAATTTTATAAATATGAATGATTGGTCGGTGTTTAAGCGCGAGTAGTATAGTGGTTATTATATTGCCTTGCCATGCTTATGCAAAGAGGCAGTGGCCCGAGTTCGAATCTCGGCTCGCGCAGTTATTTCTTATTTATAGCTTCCATGAAATCCTTTATTATTGATGCTGCTACTTCAGGATACCATAAATTAATAAAATGACTCCCTTCTACCTCTATAACAAACTTGTCCTTCATTCCAAACAATTTCCTTCTTGGAGCATGAGCCATTTCCCCATTGAATGTGTTTTGGAATGTTATTTTTGGGTAAGGGGAGTTTTCCAATGCGCTTTTTGCAGCTTTTAAATAATTCTGGGGTGTCATGCTTTCCCTTAACCTATTGAGAATGTAAGGCTTGCAGTATTTTGCAGCTATCTTTAGATCTCTTGCGAAAATATACTTTTGCTCTTTGCTCAATAATCGCAAATCGAAGGCATTATATTTTTTTATTACATTTGCAATCATTCTTTCTGTTTCATATAAAACAGCTTGCTTGTAGGGCTTGTCTACTTTTCTTAAAAATGAGGCATATTTACTGTTTACCTTTTCTATAGATTTTACTATGTCTTCCTTTTTTTTTTGAAGTTCTATGAAATCCATTATTCCTGGCAGGCTTTTTAACCTGTTAAACTGTCTATGTATTAATATAATTGTTGAACCTGATTCTACCTCTGCCCAGAAATTTTGGTATATTTTTAATCTTGTTTCATAATCTTTTTCATCTTGGGCAACCCATGCATATTTTTTCCTGTATTCATAGAATTCATCTTTTTCTGAGACTTTACCATACATGGAAATTGCGGTTTTCATGTTTGGAATATCTCTGTTAAAATCTATTCCTAGAATTCTGCCTCTTGAGAGGTTTCCTATGATTAATTTACCTCCTAGCAGCCTCCATAAAGCGCTTCCTACAGTATCACTGTTATCATCTCTTGATGTAGATCTTTCCAGTGCAGGACCTGTATGAGGGCAAGCGACTATACAATTACCTTCTGTGCTATAAACTGTAAAACCTTTTTTTATATCTATTTGCATTTCACTTAGTTTACTGAAGAAGTATTTAAAGTTTTATCAACAGTAATCCTTTTAAGGCATGTTTTCTCTTTTTTTTTATGGAGTTTAAAGAAAAATTTCTTCAAAAGTATTCTTCTTTAACCGATATTGATCTGTTTATTGAGTTTTCGCTTAAAGACCTCTGCAAGTCTATTAGAGTCAATACTTTGAAAATCTCTGTAAAGGAATTAAAGAAAAGGATGAATTGTTATGAGTTCAGGCAAGTTCCATGGTGCAAGGAAGGATTTTTTGTTAAAGGGGAGAGAACGGACTTAGGAAACTTAAGAGAACATCAACTAGGATTTTACTATATCCAGGAGTCTGCTTCTATGATTCCGCCTATTGTTTTAAATCCTAAAGTAGGGGATATTGTCTTAGATGCATGCGCTTCTCCTGGAAGCAAGACAACCCAAATGGCGGCGATGATGCATAATGAAGGGATTATTGTGGCAAATGACATTAAAGATGACAGGATTAGGGCTCTGTCCACTAATCTGCAGAGATGTGGTGTTTCAAATGTTGTTCTAACAAAATCCTGGGCTGAATCTATAACCATGAAATTTGACAAGATATTACTGGATGCTCCCTGCTCTGGCACTGGAACCATAAGGAAGTCTTTGAAAACAATTAAGATATGGAACCCAAATATGTACAAGAAATTGGCAGGAGCACAAAAAGGGCTTATTAGCCACTGTTTTGATATTTTAAGGGAAAATGGGACTATGGTTTATTCTACATGCTCTATCTCTCCTGAGGAAAATGAAGAAGTTGTGAATTTTTTATTACAGAAATATGAAAATGCTAGATTAGAGGAAATTTCTTTGAATATCAAAAGGTCTAATCCTGTTTTAGAGAGCAAGGGGGAGATACTCTCTAAAGATATAAAAAAATGCTTGAGAATATGGCCCCAGGACAATGACACTTCCGGGTTTTTTGTCGCTAAAATTAGGAAAGATTAGGATTATTCTCTTTTCCAATTTCCACAATATTCACATTTGTTCTTACTATACTTTTCCCATCCTTTTACATCTGTAACCAATCTAGGAAACCTAAGATATTTCTTTTCGAGATTATAAAATGTTGTAACCCAACCAAAGTTTAGTTTTTCTCCACAATGTTCACAAAATCTTCTTCCTGTTGATTTTTTTGCTTCTTCTCTAGCTTTTATCATATTTCTGGATTTTATAGTGTTCTTTGGCATTTTTCCTTTATTAAATTATTCTTGAACCTCCTCCTTGCTTTTCTACTCTTATAACTTTATTTACAAAGCTTTCTATTTTTGGATCGTGGCTTACAAGAATTATTTGTTTTGCTTCTATTTCTTCCAGAACATTTTTCATTCTATCTAGCTGTTCAGAGCTAAAACCATCTGTGGGCTCGTCAAGTATGATAATATCTCTTGTTTTTATTTCTGTTATAATTTTGTTTATTGTTTGATTAAGAGCTAACCTGTAAGATAATGCAGCTGCTGTTCTTTCTCCTCCGCTTAGATGAGTATACTCTATATTGTATCCTTGCTGCTCTATTACTGGAGTAAAGGATTCATCTAACTTTACTTTAATAACCTCATCATCTACAAGGACTGAAAACCATTTCTGGAATAATGTATCAAAGTCTGTATGAACTTTAAGCATTATTTTTCTTTCCATTAATTCCATTAATTCTGTGAAATGTTCGCTTATGAAAAATATGAGTTTACTTAACTTGTTTATTTCCTCTTTTTCTTTTGTTTTCTTTTTTATTTCTAAGTCTAATCTTTCTTTTTCTATTTGAATTCTTTCAAGGTCTTTTTCATATCCTGCTTTTTCTATATCTAATCTTCTTTCCTGAACCAGAAAAGAATCTAATTCATTTTTTATTACGTCATAGACTGTAATATCAAATTGACTAACCTGCTTTTCAAGATCTTTATTTTTTTCAATGAATAATTCTGTTTCTTTTTCTGCCTCTTTTATCTCTGACTCTAACTTTATCTTTAACTCTTTTTTTTCATCTATTCTTTTGTTTTTTAATGAATTTAGTTCAGTATTTCTTTCAACTTCTCTCTTCCTTTCGTATTCATACTTTATCTTTTCTAATTCCTTGTTTATCTTTTCTTGTTTAATTAAAACTTCTTTGATTATATTGTCTGCATCCTTTTCCTTTTTTCTTTCAACTTCTTCAATATCATGCTTATGCCTTTCTTCTACTTTCTGCTTACAAATTGGGCATATGTCTAAACTATTTACTGAACTGATTAGGCTTTCAGAACTTCTTTTTTCTATTGCTGCCTCACTTTTTGTTGAATTAAGATCTGAAATTTCTGTTTCTAAAGATTTTATTTTTATATTTAATTCTTCTATTTCTTTTTTTATTACTGAAATGTCTGTAGTTTCTATTTTTTTATTTTCAGAAATGAATTTTTCAAGAACTTCAATTTCACTTTTATTTTTATTTATCCTTTCTTGTTTGTAGACTATCTGATTTTTGTTTATTGATATGTCTCTTTTTAGATTGCTTATTTTCTCTCTCTCGGTTTCTTTTTCTTTTATTTCTTCTCTTTTTGCCTTTATTTTTTCTTTTATTTCTTCTACTAATGGTGCTATACTTATTTTCTTTTCATGATAAACAAGATATTCCTTGCCTTTCTTTTCCCTATCTCTAACCTTTTCGTCTAAATCGCTTGTTTTCCCTTCTAGCTCTTTCCTTTGCTCTTTTAAACTTGAAACAAGTATCTTTGCATTTTCATTTATTCTTTTGTATTTGTCAATTCCAAAAACTTTTCTTAATGTATCTAACCTTATATCATTGTCCCCAGTTAGAATTTCCTTCATTTCTTCTTGTGGGGTGTACACTGTATAACGAAATATCAAGTTTTTACTTTTTGTAAGAAGGCTTTTTGGATAGCCCAGTAAATTTAGTATTTTTTCTTTTAATTCAATCGCACTAAGATCTTCTTTGTTTTCATTAATCTTGATAAATCCTGTGTCTTGGCTTACGCTTTCGCCGGCTCTTTTTAATGTTCTTTTTATTTCTATATTTAAATTATTTAATTCAAACTCTAATTCTACACTTCCTTTGTCTTCCCCATTTCTTAGCAATCCAGAGCCAGTTAACTCCCCTTTTCTTAATCCAAATAAAGCAAAATCTATTGCTAAAAGAATACTTGATTTTCCACTACCTATATTCCCGCTTAATAATACACTTCCTTCTGGTATGTCTATAACATTCTCAGTATAACTCCTTATATTGTTCAATTTTATTTTTTTTATTATCATTCTTCTAGCGCTTTTCTTCCAGATTCAATTACTCTTTTTTCAAAATCTATATTTTTTTCACCCTCTCCCTTTTCAAGATCTAATGAATGTATTAGAAGATTGATTAATTCAGAATTTCCGAATTCCTTGAAGTCTTTTATGCTCTCTTCAATGATTCTTTGCTCAACCTGTTCTATGTCTCCAGACTCAATTTTTATTTCACTAAACTCTTTGCTTGTTAGTTTGTTGGTGTTTCTTAATATGCAGTAAGAATCTTCTAAGCTTTCATATATTCTTTTAAAATTAATATCTGAAGGCTTTCCTGATTTTAGTATCCCTTCTACTCTCAATAAAATAATTTTATCTTTGTAGTCTTTTATTTTTTCTAGAATTTCTTGTTCAACTTGTTCGGGGGTTTTTTCATTTGCATTTATATAATGACTAAGTGTTTCTTTTAGTTTTACATTCTCTCTTCTGACATTTAGTGCATCATCTACGATGCAAAATTTTCCATGCTTTAACTCTTCTAATTCCTTGAAATTATTTGGAAATAATGGGCCAGGATAGACTACTTTTCCTTTTCCAAACTCTTTTTCTAGGAGATAATGGACATGCCCTCCTGCATAATAATTGAAGTTTTTTGGGAAATTTCTTATGGATTCCCCTTCAACCTTTTCCATATCTTTTGGCTTGTATTCCTCTAAGATAGTATGAAACATGAAGATTTTAAAACCTTGCTCATTTTCTAAATGGTCTTTTGGCAATGCTTTGAATTTTTCTTTTTCCAATCCGGATCTTAATCCTAGAATTCCTGTTATTTTTGTGTTTGTCTTGTCTGTTGTGAAGGTTAATTTATTATTTTCAAATTTGAATACGTTTTTTACCAATCCTGCTTTTTCCAAGACATCAAGCATTGTTTTTCCTGATGGCGAGAAATCATGGCTTCCAGGGATGATATAACAATCAATGTCTTTTTCTTTTAGATTAGCTAGAATTTCACTTGTTTCCTTGATTATGTTGATATCTGGCAAAGAAGTGTTAAATAAGTCTCCTGCTACTAGGACAAATCCTACATTTTCCTCTATGGACTTAGTTATTGCGTATCTGAAGCTTTCTATGCCTAATTCCTTTAACTTTTCTTCTTTCCAACCGCCAATATGACAATCTGCTAAATGGGTGAATTTCATAATTGACTATATTGAAAAAAACTTATAAAACCGATTAATGCTGCTATTAACTTGTGGATTGATGAACAGAAAAGCTTTAAAATTGTTATTCTTAGTCCTAGAATATGAAAAAAGTACATACCAGGGTCAAGAGAAAAATGTATATGTCTACCCACTTGAGACATGCTAAAAGAGCTAAAAGAGACAAACCAAAGGCTTTCAAATCCGAGGAAAAGGCTTTAGACTGGCTAAAAAGGCGCAATATAACTAACTTTGTTTTAAGAAATTTAAGAACTGTTGGAAAGCCTAAAGTAAAGGTAAGTATTAAGGATTCAAAATGAATTCTTGAGAGGTTAAAATGCCATATAAAATTGAAGTTGATAAGCATACCTGTATAGGCTGTGCAGCTTGCGAGGCAGCCTGCCCTGAAAATTTTGAAGTCAAAGAGCAAAGTGAAGGCGAGTTTAAAGGGGAGATTAAAGCTACTGAGAGGAATAGGACTGTTAAAGAATTAGGAAAAAATAAGGAAGCTGCTGAGGTTTGTCCAGTAAACTGCATCAAGGTAGAAGAGGCTTGATTTTATGAACAGAGCAGAAAGGAGAGCTTTAGAAAGGGAAGGGCAACAGGTTCAACAACAGATTAAAACAGAGGAAATTAAGCCTAAAAAAAGCTTTAAAAAATATATTATAATAGTTCTAGTAGTAATACTTCTTTTGGGGTCTATATTTTATTTTTATTCAAAAGGAAAGGGACCCGGTAGGTATGATGGTTTTGTTAATTGTTTAAGTGAAAAAGGAGTGAAATTTTATGGATCTTTTCAGTGTTCATTCTGCCAAAAACAAAAGGCTATGTTTGAAAAATCAGCAAAGCTGCTAGACTCCAAAAATGTTTATGTTGAATGCGGACCTTTAGGAAACTTTAACAGCCAATGCTTATCTTCAGGAGTATCTTCTGTGCCTTTATGGAAGATAGGCAATGAGAGCTTATCCGGACTTCAGCAATTAGAGGTCTTGGCTGAGAAGTCTGAATGTAATTTAGATAATGAAAAAATATTTTAAAGTTTTATTTATTGTATCTTTTATTTTATTTATTATCCTCTTTAGCTCTTTAGTCCATATTTTTAACAAGGGATTTTACTCTGATAAATTTGAAGAAAATGGAGCTTATGCAACTTTTGGAAAAGATGAAGTTGATAATGTGAACTCTGAGGTATTTGGCTACTTCCTTTTTAAAAATAATTTAGAAACTGATTTTTTTAATGAAAAAGAGAAAGAGCATTTGAGAGATGTCAGGATTTTATTCCTCATAGGATATATCCTTCTATTTGCTTCTTTTCTTGCTTTAATTATTTTTATTTATTTTTTTAAAAATTCATTAGACAAGCTATTTTTATTATCTGGGCTTTCTGGTTTATTACTTTTATTAATTCTTATTCTTTTGACTTTTTTAGACTATAACTTCCTATTCACTCTGTTTCATGAAGTCTTTTTTGAAGAGAATTCATGGATATTTGGTGTAGGGGAGAATATTGTCAATATTTATACTTATAACCTGTTTTATGATATATTTTTGAGAATAATCGCAACTGTTTTCTCCTTGTTTTTGCTGATTAGCCTGATTTGCCTTATAAAAAATAGGCTTAAATATTAAACACTATATATCATTTTATGGAGTTTTATCAACTATTAAAGACCCAGATTTTTGAGGAGCTTCAGACAAGCGAGAAGGGATTAGCAGAAGAAGAATCGAAATTAAGGCTTGAGAAATATGGAGCTAATAAACTTAAGGAAGAAGAGGGTATAAAAGTTTTAAAATTATTAATTTCCCAGTTTAACAGCATTGTCGTTTATATTTTAATCGGGGCTTTTCTTATCTCTTTATTCTTAGGAGAGAAATTAGATGCTATTGTTATTGGGGCTATCATCATTTTAAATACTCTTTTGGGGTTTTTTCAAGAATATAAGGCTGAGAAGTCAATCAAGGCGTTAAAGAAATTTTCAGTACCTAAAACTTTTGTTGTTAGAGATGGTAAAGCTATGGAAGTTGATACTCACTTATTAGTCCCTGGAGATTTAGTTTTATTAGAAGCAGGGAGTTTTGTTCCTAGCGACTGCTATTTAATAGAATCTTATGAATTGAAAACTGATGAGTCTTTGCTAACGGGGGAATCTGTGCCTGTGCAGAAGAGAATTGGAGCTGTTTCTGGAGTTAAGGATGTCGGGGGAAGGGAAAACATGGTGTTTTCTGGAACTACAATTGTGAATGGAAGAGGAAAAGGGATTGCTGTTGCAACAGGGATGAATAGCGAAGTTGGGAAGATAGCTAAGATGATCCAGGAAGAGGAGGAACAGACTCCTTTGCAAAAAAAATTAGATAAATTAGGGACAAGCTTAGGAATTGCTGTTATTGTCATTGCTTTTGTTATTCTTGGAACTGGGATTTTTAGGGGGGAGGATTTAGTAACCATGATTCTTGTTTCTATGAGCATTGCTGTTGCCGCTATACCTGAGGGACTTCCTGCTGTTGTGACAATTAGCTTAGCTTTTGGAGTTCAGAAAATGCTAAAGAATAATGTTTTAGTAAGAAGACTAAGCTCTGTTGAAACTTTAGGAAGTACTACTGTGATATGTGCAGATAAAACTGGTACTTTAACACAAAATAAAATGACTGTAATGGAGATTTATTTTAATGAAGACATAATTAAAGTTACTGATACCTTGCCTAAATCTAAACTCTTGGAAACAGTTTATTTAAGCAATGATGTTGGGGAACACAGAATTGAAAAGTTAACTGATCCTACTGACATTGCCTTATCAAATTTAGCTTCAAAATATAAAATTGAAGCTAAGAAGATTGATGAGGATCCTTTTACTTCTGAGAAAAAATATTCTGCTTTTTTATGTGAAATTAAAGGCAAGAGATATTGGAATTATAAACTAGCTGTTGAAACTGCATTGAAGATGTGCAAGTATATACAAGTTGGTGATAGAGTTAGACTGATTACCAGCAGGGATAAAAACAAGATTCTTGAGGTTAATGAGAAGATGGCTAGTAGAGCATTAAGAGTACTGGCTTTTGCTTATTCTTTAGATGAAACAAAAAAAGATTTGGTATTCATCGGGATGACTGGAATGATTGATCCTCCAAGAGCAGATGTTAAGAAATCTATTGAGGATTGCGAGAAAGCAGGCATAAAAGTCATAATGGTTACTGGAGATCATAAAATCACTGCACAGGCAATTGCAAGGCAAATTGGGCTAGGAGATAAAGTAATTACAGGAGAGGAGCTAGATGCAATGAATGATGAGACTCTTAAGGACAGAGTGAGATTTACTGATATCTTTGCTCGAGTGAATCCTGAGCATAAGGTGAGAATATTAGACTCTTTGAAGGCTAATGGGGAGATAGTAGCTATGACTGGAGATGGAATTAATGATGCTCCTGCATTGAAGAAAGCTGATATTGGTGTTGCTGTTGGGACTGCAACTGATGTTGCCAAGGATTCGAGCGATATGGTGCTGCTGGATAATAATTTTACTAGCATTGCGAAGGCTGTTGAGGAAGGAAGAGGAATTTACGATAATATCAAGAAATTTGTCAATTATTTATTAAGCAGCAATATGGGAGAAGTGATGATATTGTTCTTTGCTATTTTATTGGCTTTTAAAGTTGACAATCTTGTTATCATTCCTTTAACTGCTGTCCAGATTTTATGGATTAACTTAGTTACAGATGGACTGCCTGCTTTAGCCTTAGGCGTTGATAATACTACTAGAGATGTTATGAATAGGAAGCCAAGAAACCCTAAAGAGAGGATTGTTGATGGGAACATGTGGCTTAATATTCTTATGGTTGGAATATTGCTCACTATTATCTGCTTAACATTATTTAAATTAAATTTAGATAATGTTGCGAAGGCCCAGACTGTTGTGTTTACCTCACTTGTCATATTTGAATTGGGAAGGGTTTATATGA
This sequence comes from Candidatus Woesearchaeota archaeon, assembly GCA_016203115.1. Taxonomy (GTDB): domain Archaea; phylum Nanobdellota; class Nanobdellia; order SCGC-AAA011-G17; family GW2011-AR20; genus JACQNJ01. The sequence continues at coordinate 50,042 of JACQNJ010000019.1, read as the reverse complement.
TTAGAAGCCAGTATCAATTGGAGATATTTAGCAATAAATGGCTTATTGGGGCTGTGTTGTCAAGCTTTATTTTACAGTTAATAGTAATTTATACTCCTTTTAGAAATTATTTTGATGCTGTTCCCTTAGCACTCGTTGATTGGGTTTTTATTTTAATTTCTTTGGTGATATTTATTGCTATAGGATCATTAGGGTTTAAGGCAATAAAGATGGTTACTAAGGAGTTTGATTGATAGCAATCTTTTATCAACGTAAGAAACAGGGCTTAAAATGGTCAGAAGTACAATTAACAAGATAAAAATTTATAAAAAAATATAAATTAAAAAAAATAATAGCCTTGTCAGGAAAGTCGGGATTATACTTATACGGTAAAAAAATAAAAGTGATAGGCAGGGAGTCTATCTTTGTATTTTCTTCCAATAAGAAAATAGAATTTGTGAGTGGAAGTTTCCTCAATTAATATGAACAAAGGTAGATCAATTTTGTAGTTGGTAAACTTTAGCAATAAACTAAAGAATGAAATATCAGGGATGGGGAAAGGAGAATATAAAATTTAATAGAAAAATGGTAGCTTGGTTAACTTTTAGTTAATTGAAGAAAAGAAAAATAGAAAAAGAACTAAAATTAGCTATACTTATTCATTAACTATTCTTTCAGTAATATCTAGTGCTCTTGTTCCTAGTGGCCTTGCGCCGTGATATTTGATTATTTGAGCGTCTCTTTCTGTTATTTCATCTGTACCAACATCTAAGAAAATAGAACTTCCAGTATCTTGAATTCTTTTATCTAAATCATAGTTTGTTCCTGGTTCTCCGTGTAACCCTGCACTTCCAACAACTTCATTCATTGCTGTATGTTTTGTTGTCTTTCCAGGTCTATACCTTGCACTTGACGAAACTATCTTATTTGTGTCACTTGTCCAAGGTAAACCCGTCCCGTCTGCACCTGTAGGTAAGCCACTATCCCAGAAAAATAGAGCATATCCTGTGGTAACCATATTTCCTCCACTTGGATTTTTAGTGAATCCCGGAACTACATCTCCTGGAGGATTAGTTCCAATTTCAACTCTTGGTATAACTTTACCTTGAGTATTTAAAGTAACAAATTCTTTAATTCCATTTACCACATTGTCAATTTCCCATTGTTGAGGTAATTTTCCATTAGGATCTGGCCTATGGTTATTCCTAGCAGGACTTGCATCAACATAAAATGTAGTATTATCATAATCATATCTTACAACTTTTCCGTTTAAAACAGTCCAGGCAAATTCCAAATCAAAATCTTTTGGCAGTACATTTTCATGATATTCAGTAGAGCCATTTACTCTTAACCTGAAAACTCTTGGAACAAAAGGGTTTTTTTGAGGATCAAATTGCAAAGAAAACAAATCTTGAGAAGCTGGCTTTGCTGATGGAATTTCTTCATCTGTAATAGCCATTATATAAACGCCATCTGGCAAATCAATGAAATAAGAACCAGAATCTAATGAAGCTCTTTTATGTCTTCCATTAAGCTCTCTTTTAATTAGACCCCAGCTTGACTGCTCTACTGCTGTAACCTCTTCCAGGGTTCTTGTCTTGAAAACCTCTCCTGTTCCCTCATTTACTAAGGTGATAACTGCATTGCTGTAAGGAGCATCAGAAAACATATTCGTAATCCTTCCAGATAATGAACTGCTAGAAGCATATAATCCTCTTGGTAAAAATAAGCCTGCAGTAGTTAGACCTGTACTTTTCAAAAAATCTCTTCTTGAAGTATTTTGATACATTTTGACCTTTTTACTAGTTTTAGTTAATCATTTTCTCTTTAAATAGTTTTCTCTTTTGTTTATTGGATAGTAGTAAATGAATCAATTGGGATCTATTTCTTCTTAGGCTTATTTTTTGAGTTGTTTAACTCTCCTATTCTTATCTTAAAGTGAGGATAAGTCTGTATGATTCTTATTTTTCCTTTAACTTTCCCATACACAAAACCTATCAAAGCCCCTGTAACAAAAGAAATTGAGCCCTCTATCGCTAAAAGATAAAAAAACTGAATAAAAAACAAAGGGACAAAAGCCAAATTTAAAAGACCGAAGCTGTTACTAATGTTTCTAAAATGATTTGTAGTAATAAAAAAGTAAAAGATGTAGATAATAACCGCAATCAGTCCACCTTTTATCCAATAGGCATTTGTTTTTAAAATAAAAAAATATAATAAGCCTACTAATACTAATGGGATTAATGCGTAAGAAGCTATTAAAATTGTTTTATCAAAAAAGCTAGGTTTAGGTTGTACATAATCAAAAGCAGGATTATTGCCTGGAATATCTCTAAGATCTCCTAATACTTCGCTTATGCTAAAAAATAAGAAAAATAATACAAAAATTAAGATACAACTCTTTTTCATATCCATGTCTTAACCTTGGCTATTACTATCTTTAATATTGTTGAATCATATGCAGGGCAATTATCTGTGCAAGGGGCATTTGTGTTGCTTGTTCTTACAGGAATAGAAGCTTCTGCCTTGTTCCCTCTCTGATCTTCTGCTATTACTTTCAACATGAAATCATTATTGTCGCATTTCAAAGTATTAAAGCTTTTTGTGGATACTACATTCGTGTTTGGAGGATTTGGCGAATAGGAGGCTGAGCCAAGCAAATTACAGCCTAAAGCGTCACAGAAAGTGCATGAACCTTGATTATTAATTATATTTACTGGTGAATATGATGGTGGCATATTTGCTCCAGAGGATTTCTTTTCAATATACCATTTTATGTTACTGATGCTTGAATCACTTTGTGCTCTTGCCCGGATATTTACTGTCCCACTTAAAGTTGAGCCTGATAATGGAGCTTGTATTTCTACTCTTGGCAATGTATAACCTGTTTTAGTTATGATGATGTCAGGGGCTACTGATAAAGATGACTTAAATGAGTAAGGCGAGCCTGGGCTTGATGGCGTTGTTAGATATTGGACTACTCCTGGTGAAACTGAACCCGGAGAAAATGTTGCTGTACAAACACTTCCTTGAACTTGGCAGTTTGCAGTGCTTATGTAATAATCAGTTCCTGAAATTACTCTCCATAAAGTAATTTCTTTTACAATTGGAACATTATATTCTACCTTAATTGTTAACTGCTCATTCTGGGAGGCTGGATCTTTTAACTGGGAAAAACTTGTACTTCCACAAGTTCCGCAATCTGGGTCGCAAATGCTGCATCTATTGCCAACTTCATTTAAAGGACAGGAAGACCAATCTCCATAATTTTCTGGACAAAAACTGTCTAGTGTTGATGAACATAATTTGGTTGTTGAAGAGCAGAATTTAGCTCCTGTGCATTTGCCATTTGCGTCTGTTGTTACTTCTATTGGAATTTGGAATTTATCTGTGACACCAAAAAGTGTTTCAGTGCAACATGCATCTTCGTAAGGCGGTGGTGTTGGTAAATCCCTAAAACATCCAGCTGTTGTCCAATAACTTGGGTTTGTTGGATCATATGGGCATGTTGGGTTGCAAAGAGTTGCTTGTGTGGGTTCACATCTTCCTGTAAAGGAGTTCCATGCTTCATCTACTTTCACACAACATCCACCAGTGATATCTGTATCAACTTCTTTTGAATAATACAAATCACTTCCTGTAACTGGATCTGTTACACAGCATTGCAAACTATCTGAATCAGATCTAGCTTCTCCCTGATTATAGCATGTCTTAGCCTGAGTTATAGAGCAGCAGATTTTGGTTTGAGTTGATAGGGCGTTACAATCTGCTACATGTGAATCTGTGGTCTGATATAAAGATAATAAACAAGTTTCACTAGCGGTACAGCCGGTATTGCTAAATCTGCAGGAAATGCTTGATTGGTCTCTTACTGACAAGCATATTGATTCTGGCTGCCCATTTGGGTCTACATGAGAATCATCCGTGAGGTAAATGTAGGCAACATCTGCTTTCTGAGGCTGAGTTGGAATACAAGATCTGCTTAATGATTCTCCATCGCAGCATAACTTGTAAGGAAATCTATTGATATCGCGTGATACATGTGCATCTGTAGTGCCAGAAACTGAAGCTAATGTTTTTTTCCCTAAGCCTTCTATACATTGAGGTACAACTGAGCAGGAACTTAAAGAAGCAGGGATTGGAGCTGCAGCTGCTAAAACTTGAAAGTCAAATGTTGCTGTTTCTGTTGGTGCAATTACTGTTGTTACTCTGACAGAGCATGTTCCAGCACTTAGACCTTTCGGGTAAGAGCGAATTTGGTTATTAGTAAAAATATCAGTGCCGTAAAATTTGCAAATAGAGGGTGTCAAAATTTCCCAGTTTACTGAGTCTGTTGTTCCTGTTTTTAATAAGGTATCTGTTTCTCCTACATAAATTGGGGATATGGCTGATTGGATAAAAACTGCTTCAGATTGTGTAACTAGGATTATTGAAAATAGAACTAATAAGAATATTAAAACTACACCTCTTTTCATGGCATTTAAAATGATTTGATTATTTAAAAAGTTAATTGAAAGACATTTTGGGAATAGGCTTATAAAAATAAAAACAATATAAAAAACATTAGTAATAGAATCTCTTTTAATAGGCTAATACAAGAAATCTCTAAAGCTATGTAGATACAGGAAAATTTTTTAAGAATTCTTCACTTCCCTTTTTTTTACATTTTCCAGCTTCTATTTCTTTCCATGCCTTTAGCAATCCTTTGAATATTTAAAAAATACTCGATTTTGAGGGTAGACAGCAAATCTTTTAAATACCTAAATTTAGTACAAAAACATGGTAGAATTAAAAATCAAAGCTTATTTGAAACCAAGCTGCGGGTGGAGCAACGGAGTCAGGGCTATTTTAGGAAAATATCACTTGAATTATGAAGATATTGATGTTGTGAATATTGAAGAGAATTATAATGACATGGTCATGAAAAGCGGGCAACCTTTGTCTCCTTGTGTGGAGATTAATGGAAAGATGCTAGCTGATGTCAGCGGTGATGAAGTTGAGGAATATTTACTTAAAAATAATTTAGTTAAATCAATTAGTGCAAAATTGGATGTGAAAACTGGTGCTGGCTGTGATCATCATCTGCATGAAGAAACTGTAGATACTCATCAGATCAAAAGAAGATTTTTTTAAAGATAAACTATTTAAACAGCTGTTAACTTTGATTTTTATGAAAAGAGGTATATTCTTAATTTTATTTTTACTGGTTTTTGTTGTGGGATGCAATCAACAATTTGAGTCTGAGAAATCCCAGGAATTGCAAGAAAATATTATTGGTGAAAACGCTGATGTTTCAGGTGTTGCCTATCAATCTTATACCAAAGAAGCTTATGAAACCGCTTTAAATGAAGGCAAGTTTGTATTCTTGAATTTTTATGCCAACTGGTGCCCAATATGCAAAATGGAAAGGCCTGATATAGTCAATGCTTTAAAAGGGATAAGCGGAGAAGACTTAGTTGCTTTAGAGGTTAATTACAATGATGATCAAACTGATGAAAATGAGAAAGCATTGGCCAAGAAATTCGGCGTAACTTATCAGCATACAAAAGTTATTGTTGATAGCAATGAAAAAGAGCTTTTTAGAACTTTGGAAAGCTTAAATAAAGATAAGCTTAAAGAAAAGATTGTTAATTCCTTACTATGAAAAAAGAGCCTGAAATAAGACAATTGGATATCTTTCTCAATAGCGTTTTTTTTGTTCTAGGATTTGCTATTGTGTTTTCTTTGGTTGGTGTATTATTGCAAGGATTACTAGCTAATGTTTCTGTGACTGTTCAGGCTTGGTTAGGGTATATAGGAGGAGCTATAATTATTTTATTTGGATTGTATTTGTTAAGGATAGTTAAAATTCCTTTTTTAGAAAGGGAGCATAAACTAAGAGTTAAGAGAAAATTCAAATATGCTTATGTAACTTCCTTTATTTTTGGGGCTGCTTTTGCTGTTGGATGGACTCCTTGTGTTGGGGCTGTTTTAGGGGCAATCTTGACTTTGGCTGTTAGCAATCCAGGAAATGCTTTTGGTTTATTATTAGCTTATTCTTTAGGATTAGGAATTCCTTTTCTGATAGTTGGAGCATTTACTGGAAAAGCAGCTGCTTTTATTTCTAAAGCGGGAAAGTGGCTTACTTATGTTAATTATGTTTTTGGAGTTTTATTAATAGTATTAGGAGTTCTTGTTTTTACAAACAAACTTAGCAGGATTGCGAATTTGCCAATCCTTACAGAATTGCTTTTGAAATTAGATGCCCAGACAGGAGGACTCGGAACATTGACTTTGCCTGTTTCTTTTATTGCAGGATTAGGGTCTTTCTTGAGTCCTTGTGTCTTGCCTTTATTGCCTGCATTCTTGTCTTATTTAGCTGCTAGTGCTATACAAAAAAGTTAAAGGAAAGTTTTTTAAACGATTGTTAATTTATAGCTTTTAAGGGGGTTTTAGGCATGGAAGATGAATCTTTTCAGGTAAAGAAAATTACGATTTGGAAATTATTAACTGGAATTTTTGGAGTTTTGTTTGTTGTTTCTTTGTTTACAGGAGGATTTGGCTTAGGAACTAATGAAGGAACTGGTGCTGTTGTTGCACCTGCTGCACCTTTGCCTAGTGCTCCTCCAGGAGAGGTTAATCCTAATATAAGACAGGATGTGAAATATGATGGTGCTCCTGTGATAGGAGATAAGGATGCTAAAGTCACCATAATCGAGTTTAGTGATTTTCAATGTCCATTCTGCGGTAGATTTTATGAGCAAACTTTACCTTCTCTACAGAAAGAATATATTGACACGGGAAAGGTTAAATTGGCTTTTAGACATTTACCTTTGAGCTTCCACGAATATGCAATGCCTGCTGCAGAAGCTTCTGAATGTGCAAATGAGCAGGGCAAATTTTGGGAATACCATGACAAGATTTTTGACAATCAAGGTTTGCTGAGCAATGAGATATTGAGCACTTGGGCTAAAGAAGTTGGACTGGATGCTGATAAATTTGACAAGTGCATGAAAGATGGGAAGTATAAAAGCGAAATTCAAAAGGATTTAAGTGATGCTAGTGCTTATGGAGCATCTGGAACACCAACTTTCTTCATTAATGGGAAGATATTGGTTGGAGCCCAGCCTTTTAGCGCTTTCAAACAAGTAATAGATGCGGAATTATCCGCATAATTTTTTATTTTTTAAGATGATAAGGTTATTTACTTCACCGATGTGTCAATACTGCCATAAGACCAAAGAGCTGCTTAAAGAGAAAAAGGCAAAATATACCGAGATTGATGTAACTAAAAATCCTAATGCAATCAAAGAAATAATTGAATTGACAGGGCAAACTGGAGTTCCTGTTATTGTTATTGGGAAAGAAACAATCTTGGGATTTGACAAATCAGCTATAGAAAAGGCTTTAAAGAAGGCTTCTTAATTTTTTTCATGCAAAAAAGAGTTTTAACAAGGGAGAATGCAGTTTTTTTGCTTTTGATTTTTATACTTGGTTTTTTAGTTTATCAGCAATATACTTTTACGCTCTTTAAAGAACAGACTAATACCAATTTAATTGTTTTGCAGGATAATTTTAACAAACAGCTGGAGGCTTCTAATACCAACTTGAATAACAAGATAAACACATTAAATGAGGAAACTGTTAAATCGGATGAAAAGATTTTGAGAGTTGTTTCTCAGCTTGAAAAAACGAGTTCTACCCAAATTGAGGAATTAAGCTCACAGCTAAAAGATGTGCAAATCAAATCTCAGGATTTTTCTGCTATCATAGAAAATGTTGTGCCTGCAGTTGTTGGTGTGTCAACTCCACAGTCCCTGGGTTCTGGAGCGACCATTACTGAGGATGGATTTATTATAACGAACTATCATGTTATTGATAAAGATAAAGATAATGTTCAGGTCTTTACTTCTGGAGATAATGTTTATGATGCGGTTCTTGTTGGATTTAACCAACCTTTAGATGTAGCTATCCTTAAAATAGATGCTAGTGGTTTAGATTATTTAGAATTTGCAGATACATCTGACATTAAAGTTGGTGATAAGGTTATTGCTGTGGGAAACCCCTACGGTTTAAGTTTTTCTGTTACTGAAGGCATAATAAGTGCTGTCAATAGAGAAGGCGCGAATGGGTATGAAGTTTATGCTCAGACTGATGTTCCTATTAATCCGGGAAATTCAGGAGGGCCTTTAATTAACTTAGACAGCAAGATTGTAGGCATTAATAACTTTAAAGTTGGAAATGCTGAAGGTTTGGGGTTTGCTTTACAGGCAGATACTGCAAAAAAATCTGCTTTTGATATTATTGAGAAGCATAATGCAACACCATAAGTTTTTATAGTCTTTTTTGCCCTGTTAAAAAATGGATTCTTTAGAATTTCATGAAAAATACAAAGGGAAATTATCTATTATTTCTAAAGTTTCTTTGAAAAATAGAGAGGACTTGAGTTTAGCTTATACTCCTGGAGTTGCAGAGCCTTGCAAGGAAATTTATAAAAAAGTTAATGATGTTTACAAATACACCATCAAAGGAAATACCGTTGGTGTTGTTTCTGATGGGAGCGCTGTTTTGGGATTAGGCAATATAGGCGCTGAGGCTGCTTTGCCTGTAATGGAAGGAAAATGTGTTTTGTTTAAGGAGTTTGCCAATATTGATGCTTTTCCTATCTGCATCAAATCTCAAAATACAGAAGAGATTATTTCTATTGTGAAAAATATTTCTCCTGTTTTCGGAGGAATTAATTTAGAAGATATTTCTTCTCCCAGATGTTTTGAAATTGAAGAGCGATTAAAAAAAGAATTGGATATTCCTGTTATGCATGATGACCAGCATGGAACTGCAATTGTTGTTTTAGCTGGGTTGATTAATGCTGTGAAAGTTGTGAAAAAGGAGTTTAGGAATTTAAAAATTGTTGTTAATGGAGCTGGAGCTGCGGGAACTGCTGTTTCTAAATTATTATTAAAAGAAGGTGCTGGAGATATTATTTTAGTTGATAGAGAAGGCATTTTAAATAAAAATAATAAAAATTTAATGCAGTATAAAAAAGAAATGGCTAAAATAACCAACAAAGAAAGTATTGAAGGAGGATTAAGGGACGCTTTGGAAAATTCTGATGTTTTTATTGGACTAAGCGCTCCAAACATTTTGAAAGCTGGAGATATTAAACTGATGAATAGAAACGCTATTATTTTTGCCATGGCGAATCCAGTTCCTGAAATTATGCCTGATGAAGCCAAAAAAGGAGGAGCTAAAATTGTAGCTACTGGAAGGAGCGACTTTCCGAACCAAATAAATAATGTACTTGCTTTTCCTGGAGTTTTTAGAGGGGCTTTAGATCATAATGTCAGAAAAATTACTGATGAAATGAAATTAAATGCTGCTCATACTCTAGCCGATGTTGTGAAAGATGTTAAAGAAGATAATATTATTCCAGATGTTTTTGACAAGAATGTTGTGAAGGTTGTTGCTAATTCTATAAAATAGTTATATTCCTAAAATAGACCTTACTTCTTTTGATATTTCCCATGGTGGACTAAAAACAAGTTCTATAACTAGTTCTGCATTTAGTGCTTTAATTCTCGATTTAACATCTTCAACTATTTGAGGGCCATAAGGGCACATTGGAGAAGTTAAAGTCATTTTTATATTGATTTTTTTATCTTTTATGTCAATGTTGTAGACTAAGCCTAAAGTATAAATATCCATACCTAGCTCAGGATCTACTACTTTCTTTAATTGTTCTATTACTTGGTCTTTTGTTGCCATATTAGAAGTAGCGAGGGTTGGATTTGAACCAACGACCTTTGGGTCTCTCAACCAGGTTATGAGCCTTCCGCAGCAGTGAATTATGCTTCAACGGACACTCCTAGCTGTCCTACCCCGCTAAGATTTATCCTTTTCTATAGCTTTTTAACCTTTTTGATAATATTAATAATTATGAGAGTACTATGGATATTGCTAGGTTTATTGCTTTTTTTATTGCCTCTTGCGAGTGCTGTAAAAACATTTGATGTAACCTTAAAGCCGGGTGAAAGCTTCCTTATTGATGGCAAGAATATCACTCTTTTAGCCTCTGTAAATGGGAGTACTATGCTTTGCGTTAACAATGACCAATTTATTGTATCAAAAGACAAGAGGATTAAGGATGTTTACTTTGATTTCAGGAAAGCAGATTATGAAAAGGCTTCTTTCAAAATTCAATTTGAATGTGAAGATGACTGTCAATGTGACTTAGATGAATGTAACAATAATGTATGCCCTTTTGGGATTGAGGAGTTAGAAGAAAGTGTTGAATTAGAAGAAACTAATGAATCAGATAAAAATAGCAATGCCTCAGATGAAGAAAATTTTTATGAATGCAGCGATGATGAAGATTGCGATGATAATGAAGCATGCACTTTAGATCTGTGCAGCAATACTTTATGCAGATATGAGAATGTTGTTGGATGCAGTGATATTTCCTTTGGTGATGGGGTTGTTAGAGATGACAAGACTTTTGAGTATTTAGCATTTTCTTTACTAGCCCTTGCTTTGATTTTGGGGGTATTGACCATTTTCAAGCTGTCTTTTAAAAAGAAAAAGAGGTAATCACTTTTTTAAGAAGATAAATGAGATTATTAATCCTACTATAATGATGCTCGCAATGATAATAATCCCTGTTTTTAAATTTGGAGCATTATTTCCTTTTACTTCTTCTCCTGTTATTTTTGATAGTCCTCCTATTTCTTGATTAGTTATTACAGGGTTTCCCTTCTCATCCATTGACCTGAAGATTATTCTCGCCTGCTCTGGTGAAAGGGACTCGAGAACCAAAATCATATCATCTACTTTATCATTATAAAAGTCAAGCCTCATCTGCTGGTTATAACTCATTGATATGTATGAGGGTGTATCTGACCCCTCTATGAATAATGCCAAGTTGATTATGTTCTTAGGAAATAAAACTTTCTTTAGAATTATTTTTTGCGTTTTGTTTCCAATGCTAATCTCAACTAAATCTCCTTCTCTTATTTCTCTTACTTCTACTGGATTTTTGTTGAGATCCAAACGGTGGATTTCTCCGGCAAGAACAACTGGGCTGATTAAGGAAATAAGGATTATTAGTATCAGGACTTTTTTCATAAATCTGTAAAGAGAAAAAAAATTATAAGGCTTTCTGTGCTAAATACTTTCTAATTTGTTCCTTATCTGGGACAATTCATTTTCCAGCCTTTTTACTGCTGAAGATTCTTGCGGAAGCATATTTTGAGGGGGAAACTCTTTTGTTTTTTTAACTTCTACTTTTACTTCTTTAAATAAGAAATGTTTTTTTTCTGGTTTTGGCAGTGCATATTTTGGGACTGGTGGCAGAGAACTCTTTAGGCTTCTAAAACTGCTTTTCATATGTGAAAAGACACTTTTTGCATGGCGTAACTGTTTTTCTTTAGCTGACCTTGTATCTTTTGAGAGCTCGTAGTTTTTTAATGTGTCTACAATCTCTATAGCACTTGAAAGGATTTTTCTTCTCAACTCTCTTGGTTCATAGATTTCAAAATAGATCTGCTCTGGCTCTCTGTGCACTACTTTTCTTCTAATCTTTTTTTTCATTCTCTAAACAATGTGTTGTCTATCCCTAATAGTTTTTGCTTAATACTGTTTAAATCGCGCCTCCACTTCTCTATTTCTAGGTCTTCCTGCCTTCTCATTTTTTCCAGATTCATCAGGGCATTCTCAATTTCATTAATCCTTGTTTTTATTTGCTCAATGCTCTCTAGAGCTTCTTTGTATTTTTCTATTTTAATAAAAAGACCTTTTTTTGAAACATAACGTTCATCAGAAGAAGATGCAATGCTTGGAGGAGCTGGAGATATTGCAACTGACCTTTTTATGGAGCTAAGTTCATCAGGTAAAACCATTTTTCTTGGCATGCTCATTTTTGATTCTGGGAAATTTGGCTCTGGAAACTGCAGCCTCTCCAAATTTGGAATTTTTGGAGCATCGAAACTATACATTTCTGGCTTGGGCATTTCTGGTCTTTCTTTCTTATTTGAGAATAATCCCATCTTGATATACACCTCTTTTCATGATTATATCTAAAAATTTGAGGAACTATTTATTAAAACTTTTCTCATCATTTCTTAATAGTGAATATTTCCTATTATAAAAAAGTTTTTAAACACTTTCTCACAGTAAAATCTTATTATGAGAAATCTGCATGCTATTCTTGAGGAGTTTCTTAGGAATGTTTCTACAGAAGACTCAATTAAGGTTTTTAGAGGATTGCATAACCAAAAGAATGTTAGTGAGTTTAAACTTGCAGAAGATTTGAGATTAAACATAAATACTGTCAGAAATATTCTTTATTCTTTACATGCCCATAATCTTGTTTATTCTGTAAGGAAAAAGGACAAAGAGAAGGGGTGGTATATCTATTACTGGACTTTTAACATGAATTATGCTAAAGAACTACTGCTTAAAAGGAAAAATGAGCGACTGAAAGAATTAAAACATATTTTAACAGAGCAGGAAACTAAGAATTTTTTTAAATGCCCAGATAACCATGTGAGAGCTAAGCTTGAGGAAGCAATGGAACATGATTTTAAATGCGTTGATTGCGGTAAATTATTAATTGAGGAGAATAAGGAGAAATCTATTGCAGAAATTAAAGAAGAAATTGGTTTGATAGAGAAGGATATTACTGAAATAGAAAATTTTAAGATTGAAGTTATAGAGGAAGAGGCAAAACCTAATAAAGCCAAGAAGAAGGCTGCGAAAAAAAAGAAAATTGCCAAGAAGAAACCAAAGAAAAAAATAAAGAAAAAAACTCCTCAACCTGAGAAAATTGTTAAAAAGTCCAAGATTAAACCAAAAATTAAAAAAGAGCATTCTAAAGGTAGCATTCTTAAGAAAATAAAAAAGAAAGTTAAAAGATTAGGCTTTTAGATCTGTTAATCCTATTATGAACACAATAAAACCCACTAAAATTACAAATAAGATTATTGAGCCTTGGAGCAGATCTAATGCTGCCTTGCCCCATCCAATATATGTTGTTGATACCCATAATGCAGCAACCACTAAAATTATCCCTATTACAAGCTTAAATAACCCTTTTGTTGCATTCATTCCTATACCCCCTATTTCTTAATTTTTTAGTAGCTACTCTCTATTTAAATACTTTATTGTGATGCAGGTAACCTTTTTATATTGCGTTTTCTGTTCATATTTATGCAGTATCAATCATTGAATTTTATCCGGTCTTTGTCCAGAGATGAACTTTCTGAGCTGTATTTTGCGGTTATTCTGAAATCTTTGGCTTTGTCTTTGGTTGGAGTTTTTATACCAATATATATGTATAAGGAGCTGGAATTTAGCATTGACAAGATTATTTATTTTTTCTTGATATGGTCTGTGCTTTTTGCAGCTTTTACTCCTTTTGTTGCTAAACTGTCCTCTCGATTCGGGTTGAAGCATATGATTGTTGCTAGTGTCCCCTTTGATATCCTTTTTTTAGGATTGCTGGTTTTATTAAAAAATAATGATATTAACTATGTTTATCCTGCTATTGTTTATGCACTTTCTGGTACTCTTTTTTGGACGGGGTTTAATATTGAATTTGCCAAATTTAGCAATAAAGAAAGGAGAGGGAGAGAGTTAGGATCACTGTATTCTCTTTTAATATTATCCGGAATTATCGGACCTTTTGTTGGGGGTTTGATACTTACTTACCTTGGTTTTACTGTCCTGTTTTACATATTTAGTGTTCTTTTGTTTGTCAGTGCAATTCCTTTATTAATGACGCCTGATAATCATGAAAAAACAAAATTTTCATTTAAGAGGGTATTCCATAAAACCTATTTTAAAGATACTTTGATTTTTGCTGGACTGGGAACTAGAATTATGACTGTGACTCTATTCTGGCCTTTGTTTATTTATACTATATTGAAAGGCTATATTGGCATTGGAGTTCTTATAACTGCCAGCTCTCTTATCATTGCTTTGTTTTCCTTTTATATTGGGAAACTTGCTGATACTAAAAAAAGAAAAAATCTTTTGAGAATAGGGGCTCTTGTTCATTCTTTAGTATGGGCTGTTCGCTGGGTTGCTTCTAGTTTTTACCAAATTTTTATTGTTGAATTATTTTCTGGATTATCTTTTGTTTTAGCTGATATACCTTTTAGCTCTATGTTTTATGACAAGATGAACAAGAGAAATAAAGCTGAATATGTTATCTTTAGAGAAATCGGATTTAGCTTGGGCAAAATTATTGTTCTTTTGTCTGTTCTTTTTACTGAGACTCTTATAGCTGGGTTTTTTGTAGCTAGTATAGGCAGTTTAGCTTATCTGGCTTTTAAAACGAGATAGGGGAAAGCTTTTAAAACCTATTTTTTAGAGTAATAACTATGAGCCTTTACAGCCAAGTTAAACAATTATGGAAGAAGCCTAAAGAATCTTTAGGAACTCTTGTGCAGGAGAGACTAGTTACATGGAGGGAAGGCAATTCTGTTGTGAGAATAGAAAGACCTACAAGAATTGACAGGGCAAGGAGTTTGGGTTATAAAGCAAAACAAGGATATGTTTTAGCTAGAGTAAGACTTGGCAAAAGCAATAGGCAAAGACCAAAAATAAGAAAAGGCAGAAGAAGCAAGCATATGAGAAGAAAGAAGATTGTTGGGAAAAGCTACCAGTGGATTGCCGAGGAAAGAGCTCAGAAAAAATATCCTAATTGTGAAATCTTGAATTCTTATCAAATTGGAGTAGATGGGACTCATAAATTCTATGAAGTTATTTTAGTGGATAGAGAGTTAGTAAGTAAGTACAAAGATATGAAGTGGCTGAAAAATACTTCTGGCAGGGTTTATAGAGGATTGACTTCTGCAGGAAGAAAAAGCAGAGGACTTGCTGGTAAGGGTAAGGGATATGAAAAAGTAAGACCTAGCTTGAGAGCTCATAGGAATAGAGGAAAGAGTTAATATTACCTTTTGAAATTTTTTACAGATTATTAAAAAATATTTAGATTTAATCTTTTCAGTTTATTATCATCCTTGCATCTACAGCTATAATTGATTTTCCATTCGCTATTAAAGGATTGATATCAAGCTCTGCAATGCCTTTATTTTTTAATGGAATTTGAGAAATTTTCATTAAAAGGGCACTTAAAACATTTTTATCAACTGGCTTTTGTTTTCTATATCCTTCAAGAATCTTAATATTTTTTATTTCATTGATCATCCTTAAAGCTTCTTTTTTGTTGATTGGACATACTCTTAATGAAACATCTTTAAGGACTTCTGTGTAAACCCCCCCTAAGCCAAATAGGATTATGTGCCCAAAAGTAGGGTCTTTTTTTATACCTATTATTATTTCATTTCCTGTAATATATTCTTGTATTAATATTCCTTCTAGGGAGGCTTTTTTTTCTTTTATAATGCTCAAGATTTTATAATAAGCTTGTATGAGGTCTTCTTTATTGCTACATTTTATCACCCCACCTGCATCTGTTTTGTGCAAGATATCTTGAGAGATAATTTTTACTACTAGAGGAAAATTCACTTTTCTAGAAAGAGCCAAGGCTTCTTTAATACCTTTTGTCAGGTAAGATTTTGTAACTTTTACACCAAACTTTTTTATAAATAACTCTGATTTATATTCTGTATAGATTTTCATATATTATATACATATTTTTATATATTTAAAAATTCTTTTAATTTTAATGGATCTAAGAAATTTTTTTGAACCTAAGTCTGTAGCTGTTTTAGGTGTTTCTAAGACTCCTGAGAAAATTGGTTCTGTTATTTTCAAGAATTTGGTAGATTCAGGATTTAAAGGTGAAGTTTTTGCTGTTAATCCAAATGAAGATTTTGTTTTAGGGTATAAGTCTTATCATTCTGTTAATGATATAAAAGAGAAAATAGACCTTGCTGTTATAGCAGTTCCTAGCAAGGCTGTACTAAGTGTTATTAAGGAATGTGCTCAGAAGAGAATCAAAAATATCTTGATGGTTACTGCTGGATTTAAGGAATCGGGAAATGTAAAATTAGATCAAGAGCTTGTTGAATTACTGAGTAAATACGGGATGAAATTTGTAGGACCAAACTGCCTTGGGATTATTGATAATTACCATGCTGTAGACACTTTGTTTATTCCTTTATCAAGGCTGCAAAGACCAAGGAAGGGAAACATTTCTTTTGTAACCCAATCTGGAGCATTTGGATCTTCTGTTTTAGATTTAATTAGTGCAGAGGGCTATGGCCTATCAAAATTTGTGAGCTATGGAAATTCTTTAGATGTAGACGAATCTGATATCTTAGATTATTTGGACAAGGATAAGACTACAGACCTTATTGTTATGTATATTGAAGGAGTAAAAAATGGCAAGAAATTTCTTGAAACACTCAAAAGAATGAGAAAGCCTGTTTTAGCCATTAAGGGAGGGAAGTTTAGTGAAAGTAACAATTCTACTCTAAGTCATACAGGATCATTAGCAGGAGCTTATGAAGTTTATCAAGGGGTTTTTCATCAAGCCAATGTTGTTTCTGCTGAGTCTATCCAGGATATTTTTGATTTCTTAAGAATATTTGAGAAGAATATTAAAATAAGAGGAAATAGAGTTCAAATTATTACTAATGGCGGGGGGCATGGGGTTATTAGCAGTGATGCTATTATCCATAATGGCTTAAAGCTTGCTGAGCTTAGTGAATCAACCAAGAAAAAATTGAAAGGCTCTTTGCCTTCAATAGCCACTGTTTCAAATCCCTTAGATTTAGTAGGAGATGCGGATGATTTAAGATATAAATTAGCTATTGAGACTTGTTTGCATGACAAGAATAATGATGTTTTGCTTGTGAACTTGCTTTATCAGACACCGAGGCTTTCTAAAAGCATTGTAGATGTTATAGGAGAACTTAACCATAAAAATCTTAAACCTATTGTTGTTGTGAGTACAGGAAGCTATTTAACTGGTGAGTTGAAGGAATCATTAGAGAAAAAAAGCATTCCTTGTTTCCAATTTCCAGAAAATGCAGTAAAATCTATAAAAGCCGTTTATGACTATTACAGAAATAGAAAATGATTAATCTCAGAGAAATAAGGGAAATTATTGAAAAGAGCCAGAACCCTCTTGTTTTTTTTGATGATGATCCTGACGGCCTTTGCAGCTACTTGCTGTTAGAAAAGAAATATAAAAAGTTTAAAGGGGTTATATTGAAAAATTCTCCTGTCCTAGATGAGCGCTATATCCTGAAAGTGAGACAATATTGCCCTGATTTGATTCTTGTTTTAGACAAACCTATGATTTCTGATGAATTTATCAAAGAAGCTCATGTTCCAATTATCTGGATAGACCATCATTCCCCTGAAAATTTTCATGGAGGGGTTGACTACTTTAATCCAAGACTGAGAGATGATAAAGATAATAGACCTGTTTCTTATTGGTGCTATAAGATTACAAATGACAATCTTTGGATTGCTATGGTGGGAATTGTAGGAGACTGGCATCTTTCCTGTTACACTCAATTCAAGAAAAAGTATAAAGATCTTGTACCTTCAAAAATTATTAAAAATCCACCTGAAGTCATGTTTGATACTGATTTTGGTAAGATTGTAAAGGTTTTTTCTTTTATTCTGAAAGGGAGAGCTGGTGATGTTTATGAATATATTAGTTTGCTATTAAATATTAGGACACCTTACGAGATCCTCTCCCAGAAAAGTGAAGCTGGAAAAATGCTTTATGAAAAATTTGATAAAGTAAATAAAGTGTATAAGACTTTTTTAGAAAAAGCAATCCTTGAAAGCAGAGAAGATAAACTTGTAGTCTTCACCTACAGTCATAAGAAATACAGCTTTTCAAGTGAGCTTTCCAATGAGCTAATCTATAGATATCCAGATAAGGTTATTCTTGTTGGAAGAGAGCAAAATGAGGAAGTGAAAGGGAGCCTGAGATCATCAGAGAGTTCAGGTATAGAATTACCCTCTATTTTGTCTAAGTCTTTGGAGGGGCTAGAGGGACAGGGAGGAGGACACACCTTTGCCTGCGGATTTCATGTCAAAAAACAAGATTTTATTAAGTTCAAGAATAGAATCCAAAAAAGCATAAGATGAAACTTTTTATCATATTTTTTATTTTTTTTGTGTTTTTAACTAGTGTTTATGCTGAAGAATTGAATGATTATGACTTTGTGAAGTTACAAGCAAGAGTTCAAGGTGAATTGGAAGTTGTCAAGGAGTCTAATACCTACAGTTTAGAGTATATCTCCAGCGAGCTTAGTTTTTTTCCTAAAAATTATGAATTTCAAGAAGTTAAAAATGATAATATTTTTTCTACTCCTAATGCTGAAATCAACAAGGGAGAGACTATTCTTTATACTTGGAAATATTACAGTCCAGAGCTTACTTTTGGCGTTGAGTCTTTAATTGAAACTAGGACCAACTTTAATAAAGTTACAAAAAAGATTCCTTTTCCTATTAAGGAAGATTTAAGTGAATATAAGCAATATTTAACCTCAACTTCTCTGGTTAACTCTGAGGATCCTAGAATTATTGAAAAGGCAGAAGAATTGACTAATGGAGAAGATGATCTCTTTGTTGTTGTTTACAAAATAGCCTCATGGACTAAAGAGAATATTGAATATGATCTTGAGACTTTAACTGCAGAAGCTTCACAGAGTTCTGTTTGGGTTTTGGAAAATAAGAGGGGAGTATGCGATGAGCTTACCACTCTTTTTGTTGCCATGCTGAGATCCCAGGGAATACCAGCAAAGTTTGTTACTGGATCTAGCTATACTAATGTTATTAATGGTTTTGGAAACCATGCCTGGGCTGAGGTTTACTTTCCTACTGTCGGATGGGTTGCATTTGATCCTACATATGGGCAACTAGGCTATGTTGACTCTACACACATCAAGATGAAGGAGAG
Source organism: Candidatus Woesearchaeota archaeon (assembly GCA_016203115.1). Lineage (GTDB taxonomy): Archaea > Nanobdellota > Nanobdellia > SCGC-AAA011-G17 > GW2011-AR20 > JACQNJ01. Next base: position 31,195 of record JACQNJ010000019.1, on the reverse strand, counting down.
TGCAGATATTAAGAATTCTAGTGTTAATTATGCCTGGAGATCGAGAAACATAAATCTAAACCCTCAGGAGATGGATATCAAAGTTGAGGTTGTTAGCAAAGGAAATCTTGTTGCTTATGATAATGAAATTAATTTAGAGCTACTGAAAAATAATGTTGGGTCTGGAAGCAAAGTCCCTCTTAAGATTACTGTCAAGAATAATGAAAACTTTTATTTGCCTGTAACTGTATACTTAACTAAAGGCCCTACTGAAATAAAGAAGAATAGCATTGAACTCTTGTTAAGGCCGGGAAGCAGCGAGTCTGCTATACTCCTTATAGATATTCCTTCTGACCTTAAGGAGGGATTTACTTATGAATCCGAATTGGAAGTAAAGGATTCTTATGGACATATGCAATCAATTAAACTAGAATATGCAGAGAATTATAATATTTATACAAACGAGGAAGCGCAGTCTAAGGTAGAGCAATTGAAAGATGAAAAAGAAGTTAATGATTTTGAGCTAATTTGCAATCCTTCTAGGGAGATATTTTATACTTATGAAGAGCAGGGTTTGATTCATTGCACTGTTGAAAATAATGATAAAACTTCTTTTAAGGATTTGGAAATCTGCTTTGAGAATGACTGCAAGATACTGGGGATTTTGCCTTCTGAAGAGAAATCTATTGATTTTACATTTGCCTTAAATGAAGAGATGAAAGAAGGAACTGTCACTTTAAGAGGCGAGAACTTGTTGAAGAGGAGCTATTTTGATTTGCATGTCTTAAAAGGCTCTGAGCTCAAGATAATTGATCTGGAATACCCCTCAACTATCAAGTATAAAGAAAATGCTGAACTTAAATTTAGTTTAAATCCAAATGCTGAACTTAAATCTGTTCGTGCAAAAATCGGAAGCAAAGAAGTTTTTTCCCAGGACAGTTTAAAGTTTAAAAGTGATTTTGTTATTCCATTCAACGGGGATTTCTTTTACTTTAATGAAGAGGTTATTGAAGTTAATTATAAAGACCTAAATGGAAAAGATTATATTGTTAGGGAAGAGTTGTCTATTACTATTATTAATACCCCGTGGTATGCTTGGATTAGTAAAATATTAAGATTTTAATATGCTCTTGCAATGTAAACAACATGATTTGCTTTTGTTCCACAAACAATGCATTTTTCTGAAACTTCTGACTTCTCTTCAAACCTAGTTCCCCGAACTTGTGCATTAGCTTGTTTCTCAATAGCTTCTGCACATTTTTCTCCTTGTTTTTCCACAGAACAAAAAGAAATTCTTGCAATTCCACCATCATTAATAACCTTTTTAATTTCAGAGATGTTCTTGGCATCTCTTATTCTATTATTGAATAATTTGTCTGCTTTTTTTCTTAGGTTTTCTGTTGTTTCTTCTGCTATTTTTTTTATTTCATTCAAAACTTTGCTTTCGTTAACCACAATTTTCTTATCCAGGTCTCTCCTGAACAAAGTTAACTTTTTATTTTTCAAATCTTTTTCTCCAATATCTATTCTTATTGGGACTCCTTTCATTTCCCAGTAATTGAATTTTTCTCCTGGACGTTTTTCAGAATCATCGATTTTTATAGAAGCGAATTTCTCAATTTGCTCTTTTAGATTCTTTGCTGTTTTCTTTATTTTTTCATTTTCTGTATCTATTGGAACAATAACTACCTGAACAGGCGCAATTTCCCATGGGAATTTAAGCCCTTTATCATCTCCATGAACAATTACTACAGAGGCGAATATTCTTGAAACAGCAGGACCATAGCAGGTTATGAACGCATATTTGTCAGTTCCATCCTTGTCCTTGAATTTTACGTCAAATGCTTTTGCAAATTCTTGTTTCAATAGGTGTGTTGATGGCTGCTGGACAACTTTTCCATCAGGGTTTAAAACGTCTGCTGCAAAAGTTCTTAATGCTCCTGGAAATTTGTCCCAGGAAGGACGCTCGAAAAATATAAATGGAAGTCCGAAAATATCGTGGAGAACTTCTTTTGTCGTTTTCATATCTTCTCTTACCTGAAGCATTGCTTTTTCTTCTGATTCATGAGCACAATGTGCTTCAATCCATTGAAACTCCCTGCTTCTCAAAAATGGACGCGTTGCTTTTGTTTCATAACGGAAAACATTAGCTCTTTGATATGTCTTGAAAGGTAAATCTTTGTAACTTCTTATCCAATATGAGAACATATGGTAAAATCCTGTCTCTGATGTTGGGCGAAGAGCAAGTTTTTCCTCTATTGGTTCATCCTTTCCGTGAGAAGTAACCCAAAAAACTTCTGGTGTAAATCCCCCTATGTGAGAAGATTCTTTCTTTAGATTTTTTTCAGGTATTAAAGTTGGAAACCAGTAAGGATTATGCCCTTTTTCTTGAAGAACTTTTTCGAGATAATAAAACATCTTTTCCATTGACAGGACTGCCCATGGCTGAAAAACAAGAAATCCTTTGACATCATATCTTAAATCAGCCAATTCAGCTTTTTGAACAACTTCTGAGTACCATTCTGAGAAATTTTCTTCTTTTTTAAAAGTTATTCCTTCTTTGGATTTTTTTGGCATATGCTCTATTATTACGTATTTTATTTAAAGGTTTTTATGTCGGGCCTGTGAGGATTTGAACCCCAATCAATCGGTATCCACAAGAAGATTTGCTCATCTCATTGCTCCTTCTTTCCGAAGCCGATTATTCTATCCAGATTAAACTACAAGCCCATTTATTTACAAAGTATAGAATTTATAAGATTTTGGAATCAAAGATTTGGCGGATTTTTTAACACTAGCTGTAATAGTTTAATACAACTTTTAATATCTCTTAAACTTGCTACTCCTACTGTTGTATGTATGTTCCTTATTGCGACACCCACTATAGTAGAAGGAACACCACCACCATGAAGCATCATATTTGTCGCATCACTTGTTCCAAATTCAGCTATTTCTAAATTTAATGGAATCTTGTTCTTTTTAGCTATTTTTTTTATGTGCTCGTCAAGCATAGGGCTTGCGATTATTTCAGCATCTTTTACTGTTAAAAATGGACCTGCCCCCATGATTCTTGAGGTATTTCCTTTTAAATCTGAGTCTGTTGCGACTGTTACATCTATTGCTATACCCCAATTTGGGTTTATCTCAAATACTGATGTTTTAGCCCCATACAAACCTATTTCTTCTTGCACACTAAAAACAAAGTAGATGTCTAGATCTGTTTTTTTTAAGCATTTTGCAAGCTCTATTAAGATATAACATCCAATTCTATCATCCAGAGCTTTTCCTGTGATAATATCTTTACTTCCTAATATTTCAAAATGCTGAGTTGGAACAATATAAGTGCCTGTGCCTACCCCTTTTTTTATTAATTCTTTTTTTGTGATGCCTGTGTCAATATATAAATAATCTAATTTTGGAATCTCTTTTATTTCAGAACCTTCGTGAAGCTCTCCGTAGGAAACTACTCCTGTGCATATCGGCTTTCCTTTTATATCTAGAATTTTTACTACCTGCCCTAGCAGAGTAAGGGCTTCCACACCACCTATTGTTGTAAACCTTATAAACCCAGTATCATCAATTCTTTTTACCATTAAGGCAATCTCATCCATGTGGGCGGCAAGCATAACTTTGCTTCCTTTTCCTTTTTTTCTTGCTATTAAATTACCAAGCTTGTTTACTCTTACTTCATCGACATAAGGCTCTATTTCTTCCTGAATTATTTTTCTTACTGCGCTTTCATTTCCACTCGGGCCGTTTGCATTCACCAATCTTTTTAGAACTTCTATTTTAACTCACCTCTTTTAGAGAGTCTTCTAATATATTTAAGCCTTGCTCTGCTTCTTTTAAGGTGATTGTTAAAGGAGGGCATATCCTTATTGTTGAGATTCCAGCTGGTAATAGTATTAATCCTTTTTCCTGGGATTTGCATAGTATTGAACTTCTTTCTTTTACTGCAGGAATTTTATTTTTTTTATTTTTGACTAATTCAATCCCTATCATTAAGCCCAGGCCTCTTACATCTCCTACTAATTCATATTCTTCTTTTATTTCATTTAACCTTTTTAAAATGTATTTTCCAACTTTTGTTGCATTTTTTCCTAAATTATGTTTTTTCATGTAATCTAAAGTAGCTATTCCTGCTGCACATGCTACTAAATTTCCGCCAAAAGTGTTACTGTGACTTCCGGGTGTCCAGTTCATAATTTTTGAAGAGGCTAAAGTTGCGCCTAATGGAATTCCTCCACCAATGGCTTTGCTTAATGAGACAATATCTGGCAAAGTGTTGAAATTTTCAATAGCTAGGAATTTTCCAGTTCTGTAACAACCAGCTTGGACTTCATCATCGCAAAATAGAATGTTTCTTTTGTTGCAGATTTTTCTTACCTCTTTTGGAAAATCTTTTGGAGGAACAATATAACCTCCTTCTCCCTGAATTGGCTCCATGAAAATGGCAGCTACGTCTCCTTTTACTGATTTTATTGCTTTTTCTATTTTATCTAAACAAAAGTTAGTGCAATCATTTTCATTCTTGAAAGGCATTCTATAGACATAGGGATAAGGGACATGTTTAACAGGAAGAAAGGGAGAAAATCTTTCTCTTTGAACAGGCTTAGAATTTGTCATTGATAAACTTCCCATCGTCCGGCCATGGAAACAATTGTTGAATGCAATAACATATTTTTTCTTTGTATGCCATCTTGCCAATTTGTATGCTGCTTCTATAGATTCTGTTCCTGAATTTGATAGAAAAGCTTTTTGGAAATTTCTTGGAACAATTTTTAATAAATGCTCTATGAATACAACTGGAAGTTCTGCGTAGAAATCTCCGAATGCAGCATGTAATCCAGAGGGTAGCTGTTTTTTTACAGCTTTAATTACTTCAGGATTTGCATGACCTACACTATTTACTGCTATTCCTGCTGCAAAATCTAAATATTTTCTGTTATCTACGTCATAGACATAATTTCCCTTGCCTTTTTTGAAAACAAAAGAATATTCTCTTGCATAAGAAGGAGAGACTACTTTTTCATCTTTTTTTAAAATTGCTATTGATTTCTTTCCCGGCTTTTTGCAAATGAACTTTACCATTAGATATTCATTGTCCTTTCTTTTCCGCCTTTTTTATATACTCTGAATCTTCTTTTTGCTTTTTTATCACTTTTTGATTTTCTTTTTCCATAACTTGGTTCGTCTGACATTTCAATCAACCCCTTGTATTGTTTTCATATATTTATTTCTTTGCTATTTTCCATAGCTCCCCAAAATACTTTTTTTGATTTTCTGCTGTTTGCTCATTTTTTATCATAACTGCAAACGGCTCTTTTGTCCAAGATTGTAATATCACCTTATTTGAGTAGATTAATATCGCTGTTGGTGACTCTAATTGGATTGGCATAAATTTGTAATATACTAGTCTTAATGAACTTTTGAACTTCTTAACTTTTTCTCTTGCTTCTTTTGTGTCGTTGTAAATGACTTTCATAACAACTTTTTCTTTTATTCTTTTTTTATGCCAATGCTCCATAAATGCAGGAATTATTTCGTAGGATGATCTAGAGCTACCATATGCCAAGAATTCCTTGATTTTTGAATTAAGAATATTGTTCATCATTGTTTTCATACCTTCTTTGCCTTCATATATTTCGACTTTTGGTCTTTTTGATCCTCTAATTTTCTGAATAGATTCTAATTCTGGTAAAATTTCTTGGATTTTTTCTTCTTTTTCTTTCAAAATCCTGATTAATTCTTTTGGATCTGAAGCTAGAAAGTATTTTTTGTTATTTTTTACAGTATAAGAAACTAAACCTAAACTGATTAACTTTTCTAGTAGGTCATAAACTAATGTTCTTGGGAGTTTGCTTTTTATAGAGATGTCTGTAGCAGTTGATTCTCCTAGCTCTAGCAAAGTTAGATAGGTTTTGGATTCTTTTTCTGACAACCCGAATTCTTTTAATGAGTCCGTTAATTCCATAGCTTTCTGTTATTTTTTGTCTTTTTAAATTTATTTATTGTCGTAAATTATTTACAACAAAGATTTTAAAGTCTAATAAAATTTTAATTACTATGAAATTAATATATGGAGACCCGAGATATAGGAAAGTACAAGTTTGTTCTACTTGGACTAGATATTTGTTAACGACACATCCGGTTGAGTTTATAACAACGGTAGGAAGAGTTAATGGCAGATCAATACCAAATATTGCTCCCTTTGCTACTTGTTTAGATACGAGTTATGAACCCCCTTATATCACCTTTTCTGCATCTTTAAGACAGCATGGAATTAATTCTAAGCATCAAGGTAATTATAAAATGAATACTTATCTAAATATAAAACAAAATGGCATGTTTATTGTTAATGTTCCAGGTAGAGATTTATTGAGCATTTTAGATATCGTGGCCTTTCCGTATAGAAGGTCAAAATTGGAAGATAAAATAGAGAAGTCTAGCTTAAGAAGATTAGACCCATTCGTACTTTCACTAAATGATGCTTATCCCCCTTTAATTGCAGAGTGTTTAGCCCATATGGAATGTAATCTTGTTGATATTCATAGGCCTGGTAGAAGTGATCATTATAATATCACAGGAGAAGTTGTTGGAGCATCTTATGACTCCTCTCTCGGAATACGTTTGGATGAAATCAGGGAAAATATAGTTAGAAGAACGTTTCATCATTTTGGTTCTGTATCTAGTGATCATACTTTGAGATTTATTGGATATATAGATCATGATAAGATACAAACGATTACCTTTGGACTAGAAAAATAAAGATTTAGTCTGTGATCCCTTGTGCTTTTTGTAATTTATCACTGTAATCAAGATATATCGTTTTAATTTCACTAAACTCTTCTATTCCTGTCCATCCTGCTTCTCTTGTGCCGTTTCCAGTCTCTTTAACTCCTCCGAATGGTAAATGAACTTCAGCCCCTATTGTTGAGGAATTTATATATGTTATTCCTGAATCTATTTTGTTAATAGCTTTAAATGCATATTGCATGTTTTCTGTGTAAATTGAAGAGGATAAACCTTGTTTTATATTATTACACACTTCAATTGCTTCATCTATATTTTTTATTTTTATTATTGATAAAACAGGACCAAATATCTCCTCTTGTGCAATCCTCATATTGTGATTTACGTTTGTGAAAATAGTTGGCTGATAGAAGAACCCTTTTGATGAGAGTGGCTTTCCTCCTATTAACAGTTTAGCTCCTTCTTTTAATCCAAGGTTAGTATAATAATCTGATTTTTCAACTGCTTTTCTATTTATTAATGGACCGATGTCTGTTGTTTTTGATAATCCTGAGCCTAGTCTTAATTTCTTTGTTGAATTTATTAACATATTTTCAAACTTTTTTGCAACCGTTTCATGAATGATAATTCTTGAGGCTGCTGTGCATCTTTGACCTGTGGTGCCAAATGCTCCCCATAAAACTCCCTCTAAGGCCAGCTCCAAATTTGCGTCTTCCATGATGATTATTGCATTTTTTCCACCTAATTCTAGCCCAATTTTTTTTAATCCTGCATTTTTTGTGATAAACTTACCTGTTTCTACTGAGCCTGTGAAGGAAACAGCATGAATTTTTTGGTGAGTGACTAAAGAAGTGCCTACTGTGTTGCCAGAGCCTGTAATTAAATTAACCACTCCTTTAGGAATTCCTGCTTCATTCAGTATTTTTACTAATTCAATTGCACATAAGGGAGTGTCTGAGGAAGGCTTCAAAATAACAGAATTGCCGCATATTAATGCAGGAGCTAATTTCCATGAGGGTATTGCTATTGGAAAATTCCAGGGAGTAATTAGAGCTACTATGCCTATTGGTCTTCTTATTGTTGCACAAAACTTGTTTTTTAATTCAGATGGTGTTGTGAAACCAAATAACCTCCTGCCTTCTCCAGCCATATACTCAAAGATATCTATTGCTTCCTGGACATCACCTAAGGCTTCCTTGTAGACTTTGCCCATTTCTTTTACTTCTAATCTTGCTAGTCTTTCTTTGTTTTCTATTAAAAGATCCCTTATTCTAAAAAGAAATTCTGCTCTTTTTGGAGCAGGAAAATCAGACCATTCTTGAAATGATTTTTCTGCTGCTTCTACAGCTAATTCTACATCTAACCCATTAGAATCCTGAAACTTGCCTATTGAGACTTCTGTTGCAGGATCTAAACTGTCAAAGGTCTCTTTTGAATTAGAACTAATCCATCTACCCCCTATAAAGTTCTTATAGGCTTTCAAATTATCACCTCTTTTTACATTCGATAATAAACTAGTTCTGTGTCCTCTAATTGGGACATTTTTTTCTTTATTCTTTCTTCTTCAGCTATCAATCTTTTTAATACTTTATTCCTTCTTGCTGCTCTAGAAATCTCTATTTGATAAGGATCTGGAAGATCTTCTATTATATGCACTTCGTAAACAGAGCTTGGTTTTATTAATATAGGAGCTCTCCCTTTTTTAGTAAATGTTTGTATTTTTTCTTTATGTTTTATCCCTTTCACGGATGTGCTTAGTTCTTTTACATTTTGTTTAATAGAATTTATTATTTCTTTTTTATCTTCTTCTAATTGTTTTTCTACTTCTTTTGCTAAAACATTAACCTTTCTTGCTTCTTTGTTTTCAAATGACTTTAATCTTGAAAAAAATCCTTCTTTTCCATGAGGTTTTTGCATTATCACTTCAAATGGACTTGGGATTGATATGTGCTTTCTTTTTTTAGGTGTTCTTTTTAGTAATTTTTTGTGTATTTGGACGCTTTTTGTCTTATGAAATGTTGGAGTATGTTTAGTTTTAGGAACCTTTACTCTTAATCTCTCTGGTATTTTTTTCCTATGTGGGGAAGGTGCTATTGGTATTTTTATTGGCCTTGGGGCACTAGGTAACTTTAGAAATCTTTTTGTTTTCTTTTTGCTTTCTGTTTTCAAGGCTTTTTTCATCTTTTTATTGAAAAATTCTATAGTATAAAAACGTTTCTTAGAACTTTATTGGGCCGGGCATGATTCGAACATGCGACCTACGCCTTTCTCATCTAAATTGTAAGGGCGTCGTTATAGCCACTAAACTACCGGCCCCTATAAAAATTAAGTTCAATAATATTTAAAAGGGTTCTGGTTAGGAAGACATTAAGAATTTTTTATTAGAATCTAGATCTATGAACTCGTCTGCTACTTCTTTTAACTTTGATGATGTTGACCTTCCAAAAGCTATTACCTCTACCCTGCAACCTTGGGCATTTTTTAGATATTCCACCAGAGGAGCGTAGTCTCCATCTCCTGAGACTAAAACTACAACGTCTAATTTTTGGGCCATTTTGATAGTGTCAACTGCGATTCCAACATCCCAGTCACCTTTTTTCATGCCGCCTGCGAAGATTTGAAGCTCTTTTTCCTGGATATCGAAACCTATATTTTTTAATGCCTCAAAAAAAGTGTTTTCTTTTAATTCATCTGCCCTTACTACATATGCTATTGCTCTTACTAATGTTCTGCTATTCACTGCTTCATCTAGGACTGCTTTAAAGTTGACTTTTTTCTTGTATAAATGCTTTGAAGAATAATAGAGATTTTGAATGTCGATGAAAACACCTATTCTCTGCTCTTTGTATATATTCTTTTTCATTAAAATTTATTAATTAGGATAGGTATATTAAGGTTTTTATTCTAAACTAAAATACATTCTCCTATTATTCTTTCCTTTATTCTCTATTGAAAGAAGTTTTATTTTTCCTATTTCTTTTGTTGAATTAACATGAGTTCCACCGTCTGCTTGTTCATCTATTGAGCCTATTTTTACTATCCTTATCTCTTTTAAATTTGGAGGAAGACCTTTGGCTAATCTTGACAAATTTTCCATTTTTTCAGCTTCTTCTTTTGAGATTGTCTTTATTGTGATTTTATGGTCTTTTTTTATTTCTTCATTTGCTTCTTCTATAAACTTTTCAAAGAGTTCTTTTTTGAAATCTTCTACAGAAAAATCTAGTCTTGTTCTTTCTTCATCTAACTGATTGCCTGTTATCATTGCATTTGTCTCTCTGTGTATTATTGCACTCAGAATATGGGCTGCTGTGTGCATTCTCATAAGCTTATACCTTTTGTTCCAGTCTATCATGCATCTTATTTTATCATTTACTTTAAGACCTTCTTTATCCAGCTCATGAATTATTTTCCCGTTTTCTTTTTTGACATTTATGACCTTGAATTCTTGATTGTTGAAAATTATAATCCCTTTATCTGAAGGCTGGCCGCCTCCAGAGGCATAAAAATATGTTTCGTTTAGAACTATTTTATTTGCATTAACTTCTTTTACAATTGCCTCAAATTCTTTTTTGTAAGAATCTTTTAGATATAGCATATTTTTAATTATTAGGAAATGTTTAAATTTGTTCCTATGGGCTTTATCTTATGGATTTCCCTAAATTAAAGAGTAAATTGGTATTAGCGCCTATGGCTGATGTTTCTACACTGCCTTTTAGACTATTATGTGAAAAATATGGAGCAGCTTTGACTTATACTGAGCAATTGAGCTCTTTGGGAATTATTAGAGAAAATCCAAGAACTTTGAAATTGGTAGAAAGGTCAAATGAAGAAAAGTTAGTTGGATTGCAATTATTTGGAAGAAATTCTAAGATTTTGTTAAAAGCTGCTTTAAAATTAGAGAAAAATTTTGATATTATAGACTTGAACTTTGGGTGCCCAAGCAAAAAGATTGTTACACAAGGATATGGAAGTGCTTTGTTGAGAGAAAAAGACAGAGTAAAGAAAATTATAGAGACTTTATCTAATGGATTAGAAAAGCCTGTTACTGTTAAGATGAGATCTGGATTCAAGAAAGTTGAAGCTTTAGGATTAGTTAAGATAATGGAGGAAGCGGGTGCGAGTGCTATTACTATTCATGGAAGAACAAGAGAACAAGGGTATAGTGGTAAAGCTGATTGGGATATTATCCAACAGGTTAAAGAAAAGGTAAATATTCCTGTTATTGGAAATGGGGATGTTGTTAGTGGAGAAAAGGCTAAAGAGCTTTTAGAACATACGAAATGCGATTATGTGATGATTGCGAGGGCTGCTATGAATAATCCAATGATTTTTGATGAAATTAATTATTATTTAAAGACAGGAAAAAAGAAAATTTTAGTTAAAGAAGATAAAGTTAAATTATTTTTAGAATATTTTGAATTATGTGAAAAATATGATTTTGCCAATGTTTCTAATTTGAGATGCACTGCCTTGAATTTTTGCAAAGGATTTAATGGGAGCAAAGAATTAAGAGTAAGACTAATGAAGGCTAAAGATAAAGAGAAGATAATTGAGGAAGTTGAAAGATTTGGAAGAATTTAAAAACTTCTTTTAATAATTGATATTATGGTTTATATTTGCGGTCTGGATGAATCCGGGAGAGGACCTGTTATTGGATTTTTAGTTATTGCAGGAGCTTTAATTAAAGAAAATGAAATTAATAAGTTAAGAGAACTTGGCGTTAAAGATTCAAAATTATTAAGCCCTTTACAAAGAGAGAGTATAGCTAAAGAATTAAGGAAAATTGTAAAGTATAAATTAATAAAATTGAGCCCTAGGGAAATTGACGGGGCTGTTGAAGGACAAAACTCTAATTTAAACTGGCTGGAAGCGGATAATACTATAAAAATATTAAATGAATTGAAGCCAAATAAAGCTTACATTGATTGTCCTAGCAATAATATCGAAGCTTATAAAAATTATTTACAGAAGAAATTAAAAAGTGATATAGAGTTACATGTTGGTCATAAAATGGATTTTATTGCTGAAATTTGCAGTGCAGCTTCAATTTTGGCAAAAGTTGAAAGAGATAAGGAAATAGAGAATATAAAAAAGAAAATTAAGATTGATTTTGGTTCAGGGTACCCTAGTGATCCTAAAACTCAGGAATTCTTAAAAAAACACTATAAAGACTTTCCAGATATAATCAGAAAAAGCTGGGCGTCTTACAAAAATTTAATAGAAAACAAGAAGCAAAGAAAGATAGGGGAATACTAAATCAGTTCTTTAAATATTGACTGCTCTTTTACTGTATTGAGATTTGAGCAATATGGGCAGCGGGGTCTTTCTTTGTATTCAAATGCTCTAAACTTAAAGTTACAATCCATGCACTTAAAGAAAATTTTTTCATCTCTTTTGTTGACTGGCTTTACTGGTTGCTGGATATTTACTGGCTTTTCTTTCATTACAGGCAGTTCTTCAAAATTTTCATTTTCCATGTTATTTGATTTTCTTTTTTCCACTATCCTTCTTACCATCTCTGCAATATCATTCTTGTCTACCATTTTATCTTCTTAATGTCTTTTTAGCGAACATAAATATATAAATCTAGCGTTTTAAGGCGGTGTTTGGCTATTTGGAGAGGTATAACGGGAAAAACTTTAAATAGGCTAAGCAACCCTCTTTTTTAAAATATGACAGTCATTAAAAGCATCTCTGCTAAGGGATTTAAATCGTTTGCAAAGAAAACTGAACTTCTTTTTGGTAATAATTATAACTGCATTATAGGGCCAAATGGAGCGGGTAAAAGCAATGTTGCAGATTTGATTACTTTTGTTTTGGGGAAAAGTTCTGCTAAATCTATGAGGGCTGAGAAGACTGCTAACCTTATTTATAATGGTGGCAAAAATTCCAAACCATTTAAGGAAGCAGAGGCGACTGTTGTTTTTGATAATTCTGATGAAATTTTTCCTTTGAAGGAAAAGGACATCGCTATTACAAGAGCTGTAAACCAAAAGGGCATTTCTTTGTATAAGATTAATAATAAAAAAATGACGAGACAACAGGTTGTTGATTTCTTAAGTGCTGCGAGTGTTGATCCAGATGGACATAACATCATCTTGCAGGGTGACATTGTACACTTTATGGAGATGAGGGGTGAAGAGAGAAGAGAGATAATTGAGGATATAGCTGGAATTTCTGTTTATCAGGAGAAAAAAGAAAAGGCAATGAGAGAGCTTGAAAAATTTCAAGCTAAAATTGGGGAGATTGAGATTATATTAACAGAAAGAAATACTTATTTGAAGGAGTTAAAAAGCGAGAGAGACCAGGCTGTCAGGTACAAGGAATTGGAGGAAAATGTCAAAAGAAGCAAGGCTACTCTTATTGACTCGCAATTGAAGAAGAAAAAAGATGACTTGAAAGATGTAGAGAATAATCTCAAACAGCATGAAGAGCAGAAATCTAAATTTGAGGAAAAAATATGCTCTTTGAAAACTGAAATTGAGAGTGTTAAGCAAAATATTAAGACAATTAATGAAGAGATAGAACTTAAGGGAGAGAAAGAGCAAAAGGAATTACATAAAGAAATTGAGCTACTGAGGGAGGAATTGTCAAAGAATAAGAATAGACTAGAAACTCTTCAAAATGAGCTTTTCAGGATAGATAACAGGAAAAAACAGTTAAAATTAGACAGAGAAAATTTGGTGAAGAAAATAAATGATATTAAAGAAGATATTAAAAAATTAACTTTAGAAAAAAACAATTATGATAAGGAAGAAAAAACTGTTGCTTTACAAATAAAAAGCTCTAAAGGAGCAGTGGAAGATGATCTGGATTTACATATCACAAGGAAGCAGGAAATGCTTTACTCTTTTAAGGATAAAGAACAAACTCTTTTGAGGGAGAAAGACAAAGTTTCTTATTTACTAGATGATATCTCTAAAAAATTATCTTCTGAGAATCTGATAGGAGATATTAGTGAACTTAAGAAAGATTTTAAAGAAGTTGCGGATGAGCTGAATAAGAAATTGAACAATGATTCTATGTATGCATCCCAGTTAGGAAAAACAAGAAGAGAAATTGTGGAAAAAAATGAGAAACTTGCTACCCTTAGAGTTAGAAATATTGGAATTAGAGAGGGAAATGCTGCTGATCTTTCCATAAGACAAATTCTCAAATCTGGAATTAATGGAATATTTAATACTGTTGGGGGTTTGGGGCAAGTTGACAAGAAATATTCATTGGCTTTAGAAGTTGCGGCCGGATCTAGAATTAATGCTGTTGTTGTGCAAGACGATTTAGTTGCCAGTAAGTGCATTAAATATTTGAAAGAAAAGAAGATGGGAATTGTGGCGTTTTTGCCGTTAAATAAAATGAAGTCTATTCCCAGTTCTTCTATTAAAAAGGGACAAGGTGTTCACGGCTCTGCACTTGACTTGGTTAAGTTTGAGTCTAAATTCTCTAATGTCTTTAGCTATGTCTTTGGCAATACTTTAGTTGTTGATAATGTTGAAACTGCTAGAAGTATCGGCATAGGCAGCGCCAGAATGGTAACCTTAGAGGGAGACCTAATGGAGACAAGTGGTGCTATGATTGGGGGATATAGGAAGAGAAAAGAAGGTTTGGGGTTCAAGGAGAAAGATGTTATCGAGGAAATTGCAAAACTTGAAGGGGAAGTTTCACATTTACAAAATACTATTAATACTTTAGAGCAAAATAAAACTGAGAATGAAGCTTTGCTCTTTACATTAAGGGAGCAAAAAACTAATTTTGAGATAGAAATTATGAAAATAGAGAAGACTACAGGTGGCATTGATGCTGGTAAGCTTCATAAAGATGAAAAGGAATTAAAAACCCAACTAAACAAACTGAATAAGGAAATTGAAAATGTGCAACAAGACGTTCTCAGCTTGAACAAGGAAATTCAACTTTTAAGAGAGAAAAAACAAAAAGAAATAAGAGATTTAGATGCAAACTCTTTAGAATCTCAACGATTATTCCTAAGAGAGAAAATTGTCTCTTTGAGTTCTGATATTAAGAATATGACAAACCAGCTGGATACTATGCTTATACCAGAATATGAGAAGATAGGCAAGATATTGAAAGATCATGACAAGGAAGTAGATGACTTTACTGGCGAGATGAAAGTGCTGCAGGTTTCTATTAAAGAGATGAATTCTCGTTTAAAGGAAAAAGAGGTTATTGAGCAGAAATTTTATTCTGAATTTAAGAATTTATTTAATAAAAGAAACAAGATACAAGAGCAATTACAACAAAAAGAGAATAATCTAGTTCGTGACGAAGAGAGAGTCATTGCTTTGAACAGCAGGTTTAATGCTTTTTCTGTTGATAGGGCCAGGATAACAGCAGAGATTGCAGGTCTTCAGAAGGAATTTGAAGCCTTTGCTGGGTTTAGCTTACGAAAAGGTGTTGCTTTGGATGAACTAAAGATTGAAATTCAATCTAATGAGAAGGAGATAGCTAAGTTTGGGAATGTTAACCTTAAGGCTCTGGAAGTTTATGAATCTCTCGAAAAGGAATATGGATCTTTAGTTGATAAGTCCAATAAACTAAAGCAGGAAAAAGAAGATGTTGTCGCTATGATGCAGGAAATTGAAAGCAAGAAAAAGGGCTTGTTCATGAAGACTTTTAATGAAATTGAGAAAAACTTCAGAGGAATTTTCAATCAATTGACTCTTAAAGGAAATGCTTACCTGGAATTAGAGGATACTGAGGATCCTTTTAGTGGAGGTTTAGACATTAAGGTCAAGATTGCAGGAAATAAGTATCTAGATATTAAAGGATTAAGTGGTGGAGAAAAAACTATGGCTGCTTTGGCGTTTATTTTTGCAATCCAAGAATACCATCCTGCCAGCTTTTATTTATTTGATGAAGTTGATGCCGCTTTGGACAAACCTAATTCTTTTAAGCTAAGTAAACTATTTGCACAATACTCTCAGAAGGCACAGTATATTGTAATAAGCCATAATGATGCCATTATCTCAGAAGCCAATCAAATTTATGGAGTAAGCATGAATGATGGCGTGAGCAAAGTTGTTAGCTTGAAAATTTAGACTAGTTTAACTTAAAAGGCATTTGTAAGATTACATTGGGCTGTCTGAGACACTATCTGGCAATCTTAAAGCTAAAGGATAACACAACAATTCAACTTCTTTACTAACTAAATATAGAAATTGTCTAGTTAATTGTTTATTACTTAAAAGAGCAACGTCTTTTATGTAAAAAACCTTTTTTAGCTCTTTCTTTTTTAAGTGTTGGAGGTCCAATAACTATCCCTTCTAACCTTATATCTGTTCATTACTTTTTGACTACTTTCTTTTCTTTCACTTCTTTAGTCTCTTTCTTTACTAAATCTTTTTCTTCTTTTTTTATTGCCTTTTCTTTTTTCTCCTGGAGAGCTTCTTCTTTCTTTTCCTCTTCGTATTCTTCTTCAAAAAATGAAGAAATTTCTTCCCAGTACTTTATTATTACTACAAGGATTAATAGAACTAATAACCCAATTATAATATAATACTTATACAAATCTACAGATGCTAATAAGCCATATCTACTTAATAGCCAGGCTATTACCCCTATAGCAATAACTGCTAGGACATACCTGCCAACTTTAATTTTTTCTTCTTCAGTACCTTCTTTTACTTCCTTTTCCTCTTCATCTTCAGACAAGAAGACACTCGCTAGGACAATCAAGATTATTACTACTATTGCCCCTATAATCCATGTTCTGTATTTCGAGAAAAATCCTGGTCCACTTGCTTCTTCAATTGCCTGTGCATTTATCTCTATAACTTTTATTATTGGGACTCCATTTTCAATTGAATCTAAGGTCAACCTTAAATCAGCGACACCATTGTTGTCTATATCCACTTCTTTGGCGTCATTTAGGAATAGAACTACTATTACTGGATCAGAGCTTATTTTTAATGTGACTGAATTTTCCTTTATTTCTTCAATAGAAAGGTTATGGACTTCTCCTTTTAACTGGAATTCAGTTGATTCTCTCACTATTGTTTCCTGCTTAAACTCTTTTAATTTCTTTGATTCTTCTCTAGGTCCAAACAATCCAGAAAGTTTTCCTGTTATCTTATTGTTACTATCTTCAATTTCTACTTTTTTTATTTTAGATTCTTCTTTCACACTAATAGTTATATCTTTTTCTTCAAGGATGTCAGAGCCTTTTTCTTTTATTGTTAGTTTAACTGTGTAATCTCCTTTTTCTATTCTTGTTGTAGGTGCGATATATAATTGAACAACTTCTGATTTTTTTGGATCAATTGTGATTATGCTTGGATTCAACTGCACGAAACTTGAGGCTGTACCTGTCACAGAAAGCTCGTAATCTGCTTTTTCTTTTCCGTTATTTGTTATTGTCAAGGCAGATGTTGCGGTGTTGTCTGTAGCTACTTCTATTGTATTTTCTGTCGTGATAGATGGCTGATAACAATCATTTACTGTGATTACATCCACTTCTATTGTGTCTTCTTTTATTATATTACTTTCATCTAAGGAGGAGAGCTTTAATGTTACAGGATATTTTCCTGGCTTGATTTCTTCATTTGGAGATAACTTTAATGCTGTCTCTTTTTCATCAGACGCATCTATAATTAATCTTTTCTCAGATACTGACGCCCATTCAGTATCTGAGTCCAGCCCAAATGTTTTATCAAACTCCCCTGTGTTTTTTATGAATACAGGAACTTCTCTTGGGATTGACTGACATACTGTCTCTATTGGGCTTATGATGCTGAGCGAAGCATCATGGCATTTTTTTATATTTGCCTTAATTACCTTATCTTTTCTTATTTTTCCATTTACATCTTCTAACCTTAGTTCAATATCAAAACTTCCTTTAGTTTTGTAATCTGGTGTTAAGACAAGATTTACTGCCTCACTATCCTTTGGATTTACTATAATCTCTTTTTTTTCTAAATTTGCCCATGCAGGTCCTATTATTTTTAGGCTATAACTATTGCTTTTATCTGCTGTGTTTTCTATTGTGATCTTTATTTCTTCTTTTGTGTGCTCACATATCTCAACTAACTCTGTACTTGCTATTGCATTATAGTCAAAGCAATTGTTGATTTTTATACTGCTGTCTATTGAGGCAACTGAGTTGCTTGTTTTTGATTCTACATTTAACGAAAATCCTTTTATTCCGAGGCTATTACAAGGGGCTTTTACTGTTGCTATAATCTTCGTGGATTTATTTGGATTTAGATTTATTTCATTTTTATTTAACTCCACAAAGTCTTTAGCCTCTCCTTTTATTGACAGAGCATATGTTTCTTGGTATATTCCTGTGTTTTTTATTTCGAATTCAAACTGCTGGGATTCACAACCACATACTTCTTTTTCTGTTTTACCTGATATTTCAAATGTTGTGCAATCCTTTACATTCACATTTAATGGCAAAATCTTTTCCAATGAGCCGTCGTTAATCTTTAGATCAAGATTATAAGCTCCTGGCTGCACTTTTGAACTTGGAGTGACATATAGGAACACTGGTTTTTTATTTAGATTAAGAACTAAACCTGATGGGACAATGGTAGTGAAAGAGCTAGCTGTTCCTTCTTTATTTATATTAATGTTTCCAGAACCCTCAACAAATGCTGTGAAAACGCTTGTTGTGCCTTGGCATACTGTCTTTGCTGTTTCTTCTGTTGTTGGTGTAAATTCTGCATTTAGATTAGGCGCTAGAAGGATAATTAAGATTAATAAAATAATTATTTCTTTTCCCCTCTTGTTCATATCAAAATCCCTTCCATTTTGTTATTACTCTCGAAAGTTGAAACCATATATATACTTTATTGTAGTAGAAAATATATTGTTTCACTATTATGTAATTTTAGCTATATCCCTTAGAATATTAAAAAAGAAAAAAATAAAGAAACTTAGTAATAAATACTTAAATAAGTAAACAGCTATTTCTTCACTTATTTCAACACTCCCTATCTAAAGAGTGCTTATAGGGTATAGCCGCCTTCTTGTATTTCAACAAGTTTTCTAATGACGGCTTGTCTATATTCCACTAAGGCATCAAGTACCTTTTGATATTCAGGAAGTTCAGAAGGGTTGAAAGCAGGAATCCTTTTACTCAATCTTTCAGCATGTCCTATTAATCCCCTTCTAGGATCATCAACACCACTAGCTGCTCCCATAGCAAGGACTTCCAACACATCTATTCGTTTTTCTTCTTCTTTCATTTTAATATCCTTCCATTCGGAGGCTTTAAAAATTTTAAGAAAAAAATAAGAGGATAAACCTCTATTAAATACCGTCTATTCTCGGTATTTAGTAATAAGTTTCCCCTTTAGCCTCTTCAGTTTCACTCTTCATTGTAGCTTTTCTGATTGCAACTACAATTCCAAGAATGATTAATAGGCCTAATAGCACAAGGAAAGCCATTTCTAATCCTTTCCTGAACTCGCTTGTTGTGCTTTGTGTTATTCCAACTACTTGCCCTTGCAAATTAAGCTCCTTTACAGTTTCACTGTTTTCTAAAACCTTAAGTGCAAAGATGTGCGAACCTTGAGTTGCTCCTTCCGTAGCTGTTACTGTAACAAATAGTTCAGATGTGGAGCCTGGTGCAACTGTTAAGGCTGCAGGACTAACACTTGCTGCTGCCCAGTCTTTTACTCCTGTAACATCAAATATTAAAGTTCTTGCTTCTTTTCCTAAATTTGCAATTTGAACAGGGTAAACAACTTGTGTACCTTTTGGAGTACTCTTGCTTGCTTCTGAGGATGAGATTAGAATATCTGCATCTGATATTGCTGATTCCTTCCCATTTATTGTCAAGTCGTATTCAGCTGAGACTGTTTCAGTCCCCCTGTTGAAGTTTACATCTACGAATAACTTGTAGGCTCCTTGCTTTGTGCTTTTGGGAATTATCAGTAATAAGTCATCAGTTGATGTTGAGCTTTCATCATCGCCCCTTTCTTCTGATCTTGGAACTAACTCATCTATGAAATCGCTGTCAGAAACTGTAAAGCTGTTTCCTTCTTTATCTACAAGATTAGCCTTGGCTGTGACCTTTATGTTGTCCTCAACTCTGTCTCCAAGATTCTCAAGCCTTGCCTTTATAATTAATGGTGTGCCTGCATCAACTCTTAATCCTGGATTTACAACAACATCAAATAAGTCTACGAAATGCCTCTTTCCTTCAATATTCAACTTTATTTCTTTCTTTATGGTTATTTCGTTATTGAAGGCTTCAACATTTAATTTGTACTCTTTAGATGATTCTAAATCTTTAGGCAATGGAACATTTAATACAACAGATTTAACAACTTGTGTATTATAAGTGGTCATATCAAATGGATCTGAAGTTGCTCTTGGGACTCCAAATTCATATCCACCAATCCATGCTGAAACTTTTAAGTCTTTGAACTCTTTTGTAGATGTTAATCTTACTCTTATAGGCAAAGATGTTTCTCTGCTTTCTGTCAAATCCTTTACTATAGCAATACTCATTATTTCGTCATTCAACACTACAGAAGTTCCTTCAACTTCTATCTCTGCGAATGATAGTTCACTTGCTTGCGCATTTACTAATGGCAATGCACTTAGAACTACAAAAAACGCCAATATCATGTTTAGTAACTTTTTCATTTTATTTCCAACCCCCTAATAATCGTGGATTTTGTTATTATTTTGTAGTCATGAAAGCCTATATAAACTTTTCGGTGATATTTAAATCTCTACTGGGAGATAATAAACATCACGGTCTCTCCTGTTGCTTACATCTATTTTTATGATATAATCACCAGATTCTTGAGGTTTGTTTACTGAGACGACCTCATAACTGTTTTCTTTTATGCCTGCAACTGTTCTAGCTGATGAATATTCTCCTGTAGGCAAAACTGTTACTGTCATTATTATATTCTCTCTGTTGTTGCCCCTGTTTTTTATCTTTGCATATACATCTAACCTATTGTCTTTTTCTTGGGCAAATGCTGATGTGATCGTAAATTTATGAATTTCTCTTGAAACTTCTTCTTGAGGGGGAACTTGACCATCTTCTAATACGAGAGTAATCACCTCATCTGGCAGGCTTTCTTTTCCTTTGTCATCAATTACTGTTAAAGAGAATTTGTACCTTCCCATGGTTTCTGCTGTGAACCTTGGGTTCTTAGTTGCTGAGCCCAATAAATTTACTAGTGGGCCTTCTGTTTGAATCCAGCTATAGGAAATCCCGTCTCCATCAGGGTCATAAGACAAAGAACCGTCTAATGTTACTATATTATTAATTTTTACTGTTTGATCGTTTCCTGCGTTTGCTATTGGAGCTTTGTTCTCTTCAGGATTAATCTCTTCTCTTATGCTAATTGTCTTTTCTAATGTTGAAACAGCACCTTTATTGTCCTTTACTGTAAGCTTTACAATGAATTCTTTTGTGGTTGTGTAAACATAGCTTGCTATCTTATCGAAAAGAGTGTTGCCATCTGTTTCCCACTTGTATTCAACTATTGAACCATCTTGGTCATATGAAGGTGAGGCATCAAATGTTACTGGTTCATTTACTTTTGCTTCTGATGGGATATTGAATAGAGCTACTGGGTTAATGTTGCTTGCACTAACTACTGTAATAGTTACTTGGTCTGTGCTGCTTGCTCCTCTACTGTCTGCTACTGTTAGTTCAAAATTATAGACTCCTACTTCAGATGCTAAGAACTGTGGATTTTGCGTTGTTATTCCTGATAATACAACACCTTCGCCATTTACCTGCTTCCATAGGTATGTTATCTGATCCCCCTCAGGATCGGATGATAATGAACCATCTAATGTTACTAGTGAATTTGCTTCGACCTTTTGATCCTGGCCTGCATTGGCTATTGGTGCTTCATTCTCTTCAACAACTTCTTTTACTACTTTGACTTCTTCTAAACTTATTGAGCTTTTTAATCCTTCATTATCTATAACTTTTAATATAAATGAGAAATACCCTTCTTTAGTTGGAGTAACTATAATTGCAGGTGCTTTTGGATCGAATGAAAATTCCTCATTTCCTGAAAATTGGAGCCATTCGTATTCTTCTACTGAACCATCTTCATCATAAGAATCTAATCCTGATACTGTTACAGGTGTGCCAATTACAACTGTCTTAGAAGGGAATACGCTTATTACTGCTGTTGGTAACTTGTTGCCTGTTGATTCTGCTACAACCAACTCTAGAGCTAATATACTGTTTCTCTCATTGTTCTTTTCATCTTTTATCTCAATTTGTATGTTGTAATTGCCCTCTTTTAGATCATAATTGTTAGGCTCTATATTTATCAAGCCACTTGTATAACCCAACTTTAACTCTCCATTGCTGTAAATATAACCCTGCTTATTGAAATCTTCTTCTGTTATTTCTTGTGTAAGTATATGACTTAAAGGATGGTCTCTGTTGTCTGTTAAATATATTGATACTAATACTGGAGCATTAGATGAAGAGATTGTATAAAATAAAGAAGCTGTTTCGCCGTTTCTTATTGTTACTGAGCTCTCGTAGTTTTTTGCCCATCTAGCATCTTCCAGTTCTGGGAATGCAGATATATTAATACTTAATAACGCTACAAATAAAACCAAGAACAAAATTAGTTTTTTCATTTTTTAGAAAGTTCTCCTGTAGTTTACTCCTGCTCCATTTTTTCCATTATTTCCTAGCACTCTTTGGTAATAGAATCCCATAGCATTTTTTTCCTTTATCTTGTAATCCAGTCCTAGATTTCCCATTGGGTTTCTAGAACTTTTTCTTGAATTAAATGGTCCTTCTCTTGCTTGTGCGTGAATTAATGGAACATCATTTCTGTCTACTTTTTGTGTTTTTGCATATCCTCTTACTTCTTTTTCTTCCCAGTGGATTCCTCCTCCTACTGTGAGTTCTAAATCTTTAATTGGGATTAGCACTCCCATTGACAAGCTTTTTATGCGTGTTGCCACTCTATTTGTATCTGCTGATGTTTCATATCTTGTTCCTAGAACAGGATCTTGAGATGTGTATGTTGTTACTGCTTCTGGGTTCCTTGAACTTGGCAGATTATAAGGAGAACCGGATACGACTAGCCTGTTTCCTATTACTAATCCTATTTCTGGCGATACAATGCCATATGACAATCCAAACCTAACTCCTGTTATTGAGAGAGGAGAAGTTTCTGGTTTTTCAGCATATCTTGTTTCTTTAATTGTATCGGTTGTTGTTCTCTCAACAAGAGTTGTGTCTGGATGTATACCTAACCTAGCTTTAGTAGTTAGCACAGTGCTGTCTTGAATTGCTGCGTTTAGACCTACATTCAAAGAGTCTGAACTCCCTGATTGTCCTTCGATAGAAAATTGCCATAAAACTGTTTCTAATGGACTTTTTGTTGGTTTTAACTGGGCTAAACTTCCTAAGAGGTAACTTTGTAGTTCTTCTGATATCTTTGCAGGACTACCATTATATCTTGTAGCCAATACCCTGCTTATATCTTCAGCTACAAATCTCACTCCTTCTTGATTGAATAATCGAAATTGATTTCCTATGACTTCTGGAGTAGCTAGAGCGTGTGATGCTGCAGTCAAAACTGCTAAAATATATCTCATACTTTTCATTTTTATTTCCCCCTAATTACCTTAGATTGTAAGTTGTTATGTTTTTTCCTTTATTATCTCTGACGCTAACTTGTGAAGGAGTTCCGCTTACTGGTGTCATTGTCACGAGTATCTCGATTTTTCCTGCAATATAATCGGTAATATCTCCTTCTCTTACACCAAACCCTTCTAACCTTCCTACAGAGTAATCAAGATCCCTTTGTTCTCGAATTGCTGTTTCATTTTCTCTTGTTGTTAAAGGTCGATTTCTTCTTACTGCCCTGAACTTTATTATTCCAGGCTCTACCATACTAGTGTAATCAAGTTCTTTTGCTTTTTGAGAGATGAGAGCGAATGCAGATTCTAAGCCTGTTCTTGCACCTTGAGCGTATGCTATTTCTAACTCCTTTCCGCTAGGTGTAGCTCTACTTTTTGCCTCAAGCGCTTCAAATACCCTGTCTATTGCATATGTACTAAACCCATTTGCTACTAATGAGCTATCGATATAAGCTAATCTTCTTTGGTTTTGAGTTAATTCTTTTTGAGCTCTACTTAACCTAGTAGTTAATGAATCTATAGCTGTTGATGGAAGAGCGAATCCATTGTTCCAGGCTAACGTGCCTGCTCTTAATAGTTCATTAATAGCATTTACAGTAGACGTATACCCTTGTCGATCTACTAAACTATCTAAATATGCAACTCTCTCTTTTGGAGGAAGGGATCCTATCCCTTGAGTTCCTTGTTCTAATACTCTGTCTTTCGGCCAAAATTCTAGTGCTGCTATAGTTGCTAGAGCTACTCCTCCTATTACTGCTCCTATTCCTGAAAGCATCTTTCCTCTTTCCCAATATCTTTCATCGACATCTCCCTCTTCCTTATCTTGTTCATCGACATCTCCCTCTTCATCTACTGGTATTTCTCCCTCTAGATCAATTTCATCTTCCTTTTTGAAAATACCCTTAAATCTTGAGAATACGCTCATTTTATTGCTCCCCCTTTATGATTTGAATATCTTGATTAAGAATTTCATATCTTTTTGTTTGATTGTGAATATTACTCATCTTTTAGGACTTTTTTCAGGGCTTTTTAAATCTTTCTTTTTTTACTATTATACGATAGTTTATTTAAGTAATAATTTAGTAGTAAATATTAAAAAGCTTTTGAAAAAGATTGGGAACGGCAGGATTTGAACCTGCGTCTACCGGTGACTCCAAAACACTGGAGCCGGCAATACTAAACCGGGCTGTACTACGCTCCCTCTATAAAATTTTGACTGTTTTTCTTTATTAATACTTTTCTATATAAGATAATAATATAAATTCTAATATTTAGAAGCAAATATGATAGATAAAGAAGAATTTTTCTTTCCTTATGATGAACTTAGAGTTTCTCAGGAGGATTTTATTAATAGAATAAGCGATTGCGCAAAAAGAAGAAAACATGCGCTTATACATGCGCCTACAGGTATAGGCAAGACTGTAAGTGTTTTAAGCCCTTTATTGAATTATGCTTCTAAGAATGATTTAACTGTGTTTTTTTTAACACCAAGGCATATGCAACATAAAATTGTCATTGATACTTTAAGGCTGGTTAAAAAAAAAATTAGGAAAGATATTGTAGCTGTTGATTTTATAGGTAAAAAAGGAATGTGTGCTCAATCTGGGATTGATATTTTAAGTTCAAATGAATTTGGAGAATTTTGTAAAGAGTTAACTGAAAAAGGAAGCTGCATTTATTATGAAAATTTTAAGGATAACAGACTAAATCCAAAAAAAGACAAGCTTCTTAATGAAGTTTTACAGGTTGGACCCCTGCATGTGCAGGATGTTGTTTCTCAAATGTCTCGGGAACATTTCTGCCCTTTTGAGATGTCTGCTGTTTTAGCGCAAAAGGCAAAAGTTGTTGTTATGGATTATTATCATATTTTAAATCCGAATATTAGAAAAAATATTCTTTCAAGATTCAATAAAGGATTAGATAAAGCTATAATTGTGTTTGATGAATGCCATAATCTACCTGAGAGATGCAGGAAATTATTAACAGATAGGATTACTACAAGAACTCTTGACTATGCCTTAAGGGAAGCGGATCAATTTAATGCTGCAGATGGATTGAAAGAGTCTTTGGCTCAGATTGGAATGTTACTAGTAGAACTCTCAAAAGACATCCCTTTTGAAGAACAAGAATGCCTTTTAAAAAAAGAAGAGTTTACATCTAAAATTGATGATTATGACTCTTTGATTCTGGATTTGAAAGAATTTTCTGATGAAGTTATTGAAGAAAAGAAAAAAAGCTTTGCCTTAGGTGTTGCAAATTTTTTGGAGCATTGGAAAGGACAAGATTATGGGTTTACTAGGATTTTAACCAAGGGATTTGGCGATGATGGTAAGCTAATCATAACTTTGAAGTATAAATGTTTAGACCCTAGTTTGATTACTAAAGAGATTATTGAAAGTAGCTATATTGTTGTTGGTATGAGCGGAACATTAACCCCCTTGGGGATGTATAAGGATCTATTAGGATTTGATAATGTTGAGCTATTAGAATATGACAGCCCGTTTCCTAAGAAGAATCAATTGCATTTAATTGTTCCAGGAGTAACCACTAAGTTTAATGTTAGAAGCGAAGAAATGTACAAGAAAATTGCTCTAAAAGCTGCATGCTTAGTTAATGCTGTTCCTGGAAATTCAATTGTCTTTTTTCCAAGCTATAAACTAAGAGATGAGATTAATCCTTTTTTTGAAAAGTGGTGTAAGAAAACTACTTTTTTAGAGCAGAGAGAAATGAAGAAAAAAGAAAGAGATGAACTGCTTGAGAAGTTTAAAAGCTATAAGGATCAAGGTGCTGTTTTGTTGGCAGTTAGCAATGGGAGCTTTGGGGAGGGAATAGATTTAATAGGGGACTTTTTGAAAGCTGTTCTCATTGTTGGAATTCCCTTAAACAGACCGGATTTAGAAACAAAAGAATTAATTGCTTATTATGATAAAAGATTTCAAAAAGGATGGGACTATGGGTACATTTATCCTGCTATTATCACAACTATACAAAATGCAGGACGATGCATAAGAAGCGAGAATGACAAAGGGGTCATGGTTTTTTTAGATGAAAGATACAAATGGGACAATTATTTTAAGTGCTTTCCAAAAGACAAACATTTTAGGGTAACTAAGACTCCTGTTGAAATGATTAATGAGTTTTTTAAAGATTGTTAGAAAAACTTATATAGTCTTTTTCTGTTATGTAATGTATGAGCTTAAATTATCAATTTTTTATTAAAGAAAATCTTGATGCCTACATCGGGGAATGGATAGCCATCTGTAAAAACCAAATTGTGGCACATGGTAGTAATGTGAAAGAAGTATTTAAACAAGCTAGGGAGAAATACCCTAAAGAAAAACCTTTAGTTACTAGGGTCCCTGAAAAAGAGACTATGATATTTCTGTTTATAAGATGACAATGCATTTTAGATATAAATCAGTTAAAAGACCAGATGGGACTTTGATTAAAAGCCCTTCTATACCAATAATGCTCAACCACAAAGAAAAATTTGAGACTGTGGCCCTTTTGGACTCTGGAGCCGATGTATCTGCTATTCCAAAAGATGTTGCTGAAATTCTTGGTTTAGACTTAAATAAAAATAAAAGTTCGGCTTATGGATTGGGAGGTAAGGTTGAATCTGTTAGAACTTCCCTTGGTATAACCATAGAAAAAGACCATGAGCATTATAACTTTAAAATTCCCGTTATGGTTATTCTAGGGAAATATGATTTTCCAATACTTCTTGGAAGATCTGGATTTTTTAATGAATTTATTGTTACTTTTAATGAGACTGAAGAAAAAATTTCTCTTAAGAAAATAAATAAAAAACAGGTAGCATGAGCAAATAGATAAAAAATTTAGAGTTACTAAATATTTTGTTGAAATGATTAGAATTTTTTAAGAATTAATCTACTATTCTCCTTTTTACCTCTTCAACTCTTAATAGCCTTAATATTTCATCTTTTTTGTCTTTTCTTTTGATCTTTTGGTTTATTATTTTTCTTACTAAATCTCTAATGTTTTTAAAAGTTGGAGTAATTATTAACTGGTTTTCTCTAAATGCTAAAAATTCAATTGCCTCTTTTAACTTTTCCTCATTCGTAATCTTATTAAAAGATTCCACTATTGATTCGATTTCTTCTTCAGTTACAACTATAAAACATCTTTTACAATAGACTGTAGACCTTCTATGGGCCTATATTGTAACTCTATCTCTTCTCCACATTTATCACAATTCCTTTTGTATGGCATTTTTTTTCTTAAATTTCAAAGCTGCAGAATTAATGCAGTATCTTAACCCTGTTGGCTTAGGACCATCATCAAATAAATGACCTAGATGGCTATTGCATTTAGAGCAGACTACTTCAACCCTTTTCATACCTAAACTTGTGTCTTCTTTTAATTTAATATTTTTTTTATTTAAAGAATCATAGAAGCTTGGCCAGCCAGACATTGAGGTAAATTTTTTTTCAGAACTAAACAATGGATTTTTGCAGGCTGCACACATATAAATCCCCTCTTTTTTATTTAGATAGTATTTTCCAGTGAATGGCAGCTCTGTTCCTTTTTTTCTTAATATTCTAAACTGTTTTGGCGTTAACCTCTTTTTCCATAGCTCTTCTAAACTATTTTTCTTTTTTACCATTTTTTTTACTAAATGTCCCTGCCAGGTCTATGATGTATTTTCCTTCGCCAATTCTAAAAACTAGAGGTTTGCCAGAAAATAAATCGACTAAACTTATCTCATATTGGCCTGGTTTTGTCACTCTAATGCTTTCGAGATCAAGAATGACTGGCTTGGATTTGTTGTCTATGCCAACCATTTCAAAGACATCCTTTTCCATCTGTATTTTTTCTTCTTCAGGAATCTCTGAGGCAATACTCTTTGCTGTATCAACATCTGTTGATTTTACATAGAAAAAGAATTTTCCACCACAGTCGCATCCTGTCAGTAGCTTAGCAGAACCATCTTCATGAAACCTATTGCATCGGACACAGATATGTGGCATTTTATTTTACGTTTTTCGTCAATAATTCTATTTTATCAGGATCTCTCTTGATTTCTTTTATTATAGATGCTGGGCCTATTATTGTCATGCCTGATGCTCCTACGCCAAGCAAAAATTGGGCTAAACCCCTTTTTATTCTTTTTACAAGGTCCCTTGTTTCAGAATCCCCTATAGAACATATTTCTATGCCTTTGAACCTTCTGTCAATGTTACTCATAGTCCTTTCAATCAATAAAGTTTCTTCTTCCGGGGACAGTCTTCCTTCTAGCAAAATAATTCTATTGTTTTTTGCAATTCTCAGTACTTTTGATATTTTGCTCTCACTTGTCAAATTTGCTACTTCGCTATGTGGTATGATTTGCAGTCTTAACATCTTATCTAACTGTTCTGAATAACTCCTTGTAGAAATTCTCTATATTTGTCCCCTTTAATGCTGAAACTCCCACCACGTTGTACTGTGGAAAAGCAGATTCTATTCTCTTGATGTTTGCACTTTTGAGATCTATTTTATTTGCGACTATTAGCACTGGGATATTACGAGCTGCTAAGTTCCCTATAATCGTTACATTTACCTGGTCATATGGGTTTTCTGTTGCGTCTAGGACAACAAGAACGCAATCAACGTTTTCCAGCCATTTAATAGCTTCTATGACTCCCTGCGTGGCTTCTTTTGCCCTTTTTTTCGCTTCTGACTTTGATAATTTATACTTTAAGAAATCTTCATAATCTACTTTTGTGGCTATTCCTGGTGTGTCTATCAAATTAAAGTCAAGCTCTTTTCCGCTTGATCTTATCTTTACTTTTTCTTTTACTTTGATCTCTCTTGTTTCGTGGGGAATTTTCGATACTTCAGACATCTCTTCTCCTAACCAATCCAAAGAAATCTTATTTGCTAGAGAAGATTTGCCTGCGTTTACAGGACCATATAAGCCCAGCCTTACAGTTTTCTTTATCTGAAATATTTTTAATATGCTCTTTAAATAATCGAAAAATCCCATTGTCTTTTATTTAAGCTCTTTTCTATATAAAGATTATCATTCTTCACTTAATACTTTTTTTATTATAGGAGAGATTTGCCTAAAAACCAGGTTTATTGAAGGATTGCCATTTACCTCTCTGAGAAGCTTCCTTTTTTTGTAAAAATTGATTACTGGCTTTGTCAGCTTTTCATATATTTTCCATCTATGCTCGATTACTTTTTTGGTGTCATCTACCCTATGCTCTATTTTTGCTCTTTTTAGCAATCTTTTGGTAATTTCTTTTTTTGTGCAGTTTAGGAAGATTACTAAGTTTATCTTATCTAACATTTTCACCTGTGTTAAGTCTCTTGGGGAACCGTCTAGAATTATTGAGAATTCACTATTTTTTATTTCTTTGTTTATTATTGATTTTACAATATAATCCGGAATTAAGTCCCCTTTTTTCATTAATTCCTGAATTTTTTTACCTGTTCTTGTTTTCTTTTTTATTTCTTTTCTTAAGATTTTTCCTATGGAAACAATTTTTGTCTTGTACTTTCTAGAAATAAGCTTACATTGGGTGTCTTTTCCTGCTCCTGGCGGGCCTAATACAGCTATTACTTTTTTCATCTCTTTTTTAAAATGTGTAACTCTCTATTTTTTCTTTTTCATTCCATGCTTTTTGCATTTTTTTTGTTATAACTACCATTTCTTTTTTTATTTCTGGCCAACTATTGAATACTTCATTGATATACCTAGCTGATGCTTTATCATCTGATTCTATATCTAGGATTAAAGACTCTTTTTCGTAATGCATAAGCCTTTTGTATAACTCTGATATTTCTTGCTTTTCTTCTTCTGTAAAAATCCTAGATTCAACCATACTTATGTAATTAGGAGATTGAGGATAAAGAATGCTTTCTATTATCCTGCAGAAAAAAATTACTTTTTCATTTACTTTTCTTCTTATGAATCTTGATAAAAATCTTTTGTCTTCTAATCCTTGAATATTGGAGATTTCAAATTCTTCATCTAATTTTCTAAAATCTGGTAGATTATACTTCAATTTTTTAAATTCTTCTTCTATGTTTATATCTGCCATAGATTATTGATTATTTTTGAAAATATAAAAGCTTAACGAATTCTAGTTTATATCTTCTTGAAGAGATTTTAAGGAAATAGAACCATTTCAAAACACTTTTAAAACATTCCTTACTTACTGGTGATATGAATTTTTAATGAAAATATTTGAAAAGCAAAAATAGGATAAAAAATGCCAATTAAACCTGGAGAAACAGCTCCATTAACTGAAACCCAAAGGGGGTATGTTTCCTATCTTGAACAATATATTGATAGAAAACTGAGCGGTTTTAACCCAAAAAGAGACTGTTAGAATACTTACAAGGTGATTATGATGGGTGGGACGTAAGATACAAAACCCGCCTATGGGGAGCAATAGAGTTGCTCATTTTTAGACCAAAGGATTCATAAGATGAAAACAATAGAGATGATGCAAATGGCTTGGAAGAATTCTGGAACCGACATATTTTTACACAAAATTTTATACATTATTTATGTCTCTAACTAAGTGTGTAGGAAGATTTATAAATAAAGATTTTTTTATCTTAAAAAAGGGTAAGTAATGAAAAACTTATTTATTTTGATATTGGGGATTTTGTTCTTGTTTTTTTTTAGTTTAGTAGATGCTCAGATTTCGGATTTAACGAGCATAGAAAATTTGCAGGAATTAACTATTGATAATACCACCTACCAAGTGTTTTCAGCTTATAATGATTCTGTGCAGGGGATCTATTATCAGGTTAAAGGAGATGAAACAACATTAAATCCAGTATATAACTCTGGTCAAAACAATTCTCACCCCAAGATAATAGGATTTGATGA
>JACQNJ010000018.1 GCA_016203115.1 Candidatus Woesearchaeota archaeon | reverse complement strand
AATTCCATCTTTCCTATAAACCTTTGAATTGCATCCACTGCTTTTGTAGCGTGGACAACTCCTGCCAAGCCGATTCCAGCTAATCTTAAATCTGCAAATAACTTGAAATCTTCTATGTTCCTCATTTCATCAAATAAAGTGTAATCCGGCCTGCTCAATAACAAAACATCTCTGATTTCTTGCGTTGAAGCGTGATGTATAGAATACTGAGTTACATTTTCACTTACTTGTAAATCTCTAGGACTTTCAATTGTTTTAACTGTTTTACCTTGGGAAGCATAGAAATCTGCTAGCGAAGCGGCATATGTCGATTTTCCGTGACCGGGCGAACCTGCTATGAGTATCCCCTCCGCTTGTGTTTTTATTCTCTTCATTAATTTTTCACTTAAATTGTAATCTTCCAATGTTGTTTTTCTTATGGGTCTTACTGCTGTAATCTCCCATGCATCAGAAAAAGGAGGTCTTGTGACTAAAATTCTGTAATTGTCTAATTGGATAATGCTTGAACCTCTTCTTTCGGATTCAATAAATCCATTTTTACTTGATTTTGCCGCTTCTACTATTTCTTTTGCTATTTCTTCAACTACTCCAGGTAATGTTTCTTCTGTTTCTAATTGAACAACCTTCCAAGATCCTGGAAGCCCTCTTTTTGCATAAGGAATTGTGTTTTCCCTAATATGCAGGCTCATAGTTGTCTCATCAAAATACTTTTCAATTGTCAACTGTTTTCTTTGGATTAAAGGCTCTACATAGATTACATCCATGCTTTTTGCTTCTGCGACTTTGCTTTGAACTTTATCCCCTGTGATTAAAGTTGCTTTTAATTCAAAAGCTAAATCCCTTATTAAGGCATCTACTTCACCTAAAGAAGCATGTCTTATTTGAGAAGCGTCCGGCCTTTTTCCGTGAAAGGATAAGGTAAATTTCTTAGTTTTTGATAAATTTTGCAGTTTTTTTATTTCTTCCAATCCTAGATGACCTACTTCTTTTCCTACATTTGCTTGATGCTCTAATTCTGATAACACTGCTTCATGGATTATAATCTCTTTTACTGAAAATTCATTAGACTCTAGTTTTTTACTTACTAAGTTTTCAATTATTATACTTGTATCTGGCACTAATTTGATTATATTTTTCATTTTCGATAATTTTATATACTCCTATTTTGACTTTTTATTAGTCAGATAATTAAGAATAAGCAACTTCTTTATCTGACAACTGTTTTGAGGGTTTTTAAAGTTTTTGGCGGTAATCATTTTTTGATATGCTCAAACACCAAAATGGTCTAAATGTGTGTTTTAGTTGCCTCAATAACCCAATTGATGTCTTTAATATTATAAAATATAATTCTTCCATTCTTCAGGAATATCAGAATGCCCTTGTTCGGATATCGACAAACATTTTGCACTATTTCATTTGGTTTTACCTCTTCCCCAGACGGAGTCATGAAAATATAATTCCCTCGTTTAGCCCATAAGGTTTTAAGTTTGGCTATTTCGATTTTTTTGATTTCTGAAAAAGGTATGTTTTTTTTCACAAAAGAATTCTTGTAAGTTATCCCGTTTTCTGCTACTTCAAAATCCGCACCAGTATACTGGAAGATAACTATAATAAAACCCATACTATAAAGAAATATAACAAAAGCAAGAAAAATTTGATAATTTCCATCGCTGGAGAAGTATCCGCCGATTGCCCCAACAAATAGGATAATAAAAAAAGACGTAAATAACATAAACAGAACAGTACCTGGTTTATCCTTGTACTGTGACTTCTCTTGCTTTCTGTGAACTATTAATCGAAGAAACGGCAGAACTATGATTATGAGCAGCAATATTATAGCGATTGCAGCCATAGCTGAGGAATTTATCTCTCTAGATTTTATAGATATTGGATTTCCTTGTATCATTGCATCCATTAAATTAATTTCAACCACCTTCTTATAGCTGCTTGAGTCATTGATTATCTGCCCGCCTTCAACATCATAAATCTCTCCAGGCATTTCAGCAACAAATGTTATCCTGAGGTTTTGTTCTTTCGCCAAATCGGACATGTTTATTTGGGATGAATTTCCGCCAGAAATTAGTTTGCTTGTGTTCGGGGCAAAAAGATATTCTGTAACGAAGAAGCCTTTTTTAATGAAGAATCCATTGGATTCGTTAATATGCTCACTTGGTGTATTTCCAGAGAAAATTAGCATTGCATATTTTAAATCACACTCTACGTTGGTTAAATTTGAAGAATCTAAAAATCCTTCACACATAGACGTCTTAAACTCAGCGTCAGCAGCAGCATAGCTTTCCTGCGGTATTCCTTGTTGGGCATATAACTCTGTCAAATCCAATGTCCCACTCATATATCCAGATACTGTTCCGTTGGAGCTTATTTTCTGGTAAAACCTTAAATTGCCGCCACATCCGCTTAAAAATAGTAATACAGCTATCAGCGATACAACTAGCGCCATATGGGTAGGATTAATTCTTTTTCGTGTATGTGCAACGTTTTTTGAAATCATTCTTTAGTCACATCAGTTTTTTTCTTTTTTGAGGGTAAGCTCTTTCTGACCATGGCATCATTTTTTGTATTATCACTTTCAATTGTTTTGAGATTGGCATCAACTTTTATATCATTACCTTTACTTTTTTGAGAATTACCCTCGATTTTTTCTTTATTGCTATCTCCCTTTACAGCTTTCTGATATCTGAATCGAACTATGGCAAACCCAGTTAAGATGCCAAAAATGATGGCCGCGATGAGATAACTTTCACCATGGTTAGCTTTTTTTTCTTCCTTTTCCACAACAATTGCAAAATAGCTAAATGAAGGAACATGGGTTGTAAAGCGGGATCTTCCGTATGCATCGTGTACAAGATAATATTGGGTAGGCAATGGCCCCCAATCTTTTTTATTTTCATCATAATGCAAAACTTTTGTGCGTGGAGCTTCAGCCTCTGTTCCTCTTGTTACAAAATTAAAAAACACCTCTTTGTAGTATGGCAAAGAAGAATCTGCAAGTTTTGCGTCCAATTTGAAATAAGACTTGAGGGTGTATTGTTCTGTAGGTGGGACAAGAGGCAGTATAGGCGTAGGATAATCAGGATTTCCTATGACGCCTTTCCCCGCCAAGAGAGGCACAGCCTTGTTTAGCGCATCTTCATCTATTGTTGTAACAGTTATTGCAGCATCTTGTATTTGTCTTGTTGTTACCATAACTACGCTTTGTACTGGAGAATCTTTCGGCAGGTCAATGCTGACTGACTGCCCTTGCTCTGCACTTAGTTTAGCATGGTATGATTTTATTGCGCTTGCCACTTGTTCGCTCGATAATTCTTTTCCTTTTCCAGATAGTAATTCATTAAGCTGGGTATAGAACTCGTTCTCATTCAGATTCGCATCCTGTTCAGCAGAAACATGGACTGCATTTTCAGGGATTGCGGCAAATTCATCTCCACGTTTTTCTCCCTGCCAGGTCTGGACTGCTGTTTGCTGATTTTTAGCTTGCTGGTTTTCCTCGCCTTTTTTTAATTCATCCCAAAGGGTAATAAAAGGGGTTATACTTAGCTTTGCTTCAAGATTTGAATTTTCTGAGAGAGAATCACCCATCTTATCATTAAACGAGTCTACTCTTTCATTATAATCTGTGATTCTATCAAGGATTTCTGTAGCCTTAGTAATAGGCATTGAAATGCATTTTCCTTTAAGACAACTGTCACTATGTATTTTAATAATATCATTTATAATATTGTCTCCAAAGTCTGGACTTTCTCTATCTCCTGGTTTGCATCCTTCAACGCTTTTGCAAAGCTCGGTCATTTCATCTTTTATTGATTCTCTATCTGCGTCAAATTGTTTTATTTCATCTTCTACTAATTGTAGTTCATCTGCTACTGTTGTTTGTGCTGTTTGGGAGCTTTCACAAGATGACCTAAAATCATCTGTTAAACTTATTTCGTAATCTCGGGAATTCGAATCCCAATATATAAACTCCCCATCAGGGTCGAGGTTATCATGTTCATTGCCGAACCATTTTCCTGCATCACTAGAACATAGGTTTAAGCAATCACTATAACCAGGATTATATGGATCGCCAAAATAAGTATTTGCACATGTTTGACGACAATCTATCTTTACCTTACTAACTTCTTGGGACTTCTGATCCAATTGAGATTTGCATGCACTAATTATTTCATCGACACTACCACAAACATTTACAGATGATTTTGCATCAGAAAGACATTTGTCCAAAAACTCTTCTGCACTCTCTTGACCATAAACTATTGGCAAAAGCAAAAATATGAAAATGATTAAGCCAATTATCAAGCCTCTTTTTTGCATGTATATAACAATATTTTTTCTGTATTTAAATTATGCTGTTTCTGGTTCTGTAACTTTTAAGGTTGGTAATAAATAAGCTTTTAAAAGTATTTTCTTGACTTTTACATATGGAAGAGGATATATTCAGCAATGATAGATTAAGAGTAAAAAGAGCTTTACTTAGAGGTATGTGCAATTGTGCTGAGATGGTAAGAGAATATTATGAAGCTGGCACGATATGTACGAATATGCACTTTTTAGATGGATGCCCAAAACCATTTAAGCCAAATGTTGCAGATAAATTTCTTTTTGGCACTTTAATTGATAGAGTCTTAGATAACATTATGTCAGAGAGTAGAGATTATACTAATGAAGACATAGCAGGAATGGTTATACTAGGAAGGTACTACTATCCTTTTTATGAACGCGATTAAAAACAACTTAGTTCTATAAGACTGAGCCCTGTTTCTGGAGCACGTCTAAAAAAGAATTTTAACTGCTATAACTTAAATAAACCTTAAATATTTGAATGACTTAATAGCTTTAATGTCAAACCATGTTTTTCTTCAGCCTCAAGAAGTGGAATCTCTTTATATCATTCCTGCGTTAAGGAAACATTTCGCTGTTGAAATGAAAAAAAATGGTTTAAAGCAGAAGCAGATTGCTTCTTTATTATGCATAGAAGATGCAGCAGTAAGCCAGTACCTTAATGACAAGAGAGGCAATAAAATAAAACTTAGCAAAGATACTTTAAATGAAGTGAGCAAGTCTACAATAGGAATAAGGGATAAGGCTTCTTTTTTGAGAGAAACTCAAAGGATTTTGAGATTCATTGGAGATACTGGTGAAATATGCAAGATACATAAGCAGGTTTCTGATGTTCCTGAAGATTGCACTCCTGTTTTAGCACAATGTTTTAAGTGAATTTACCAAAAATTCTAAAACCGAAGTATTTATATATAAGTTTATATAGTTATTAGTATGAATTTATATAAAAAAGCCAATATAATACATTATCCTAGTTTGAGAACTATGCTAATGGTTGAAAGAGCTTTGAAAGAGGCAGATACCCTAATTGGAAGAGAAGAACTAAAAAGAAGATTGCCAGTCAAGATTATGCACCAAACTTTAAACCTAATTCTAAAATATTTAGAAGAGAAAGGAATGATCATAGATAGTCATAAAGGAATATTATGGATTTACAACCCAAGTCCTGTGTTAAGAAAGGCAATTGAAAACGCAAGAGAGATTTAACATGTTTAAGGGAAAAAAAATAGTAGTAAAGCTCTCTGATGAAGCAGATAAGGTTTATCAAGAGCTGAATAAGTTAGTTGGGGAGGAAAAATTAAAGGGTATAGATAGCTCTTTTCATCAAACCTTGTTGAGATCAGTAAACCGGGTTAGAGATTTGCTTAAGCAAAATCCTTTTGCAGGGGATCAAGTCCCAAAAAAGCAGATTCCCGGAAAATATGCCTTAGAATATGATGTTGACAATTTATGGAGGATTGAGTTAGCAGATAGATGGAGATTAGTTTATACGATTACTGGAAATCAAGTTGAAATAATTACTTTTGTTGTGGATATTTTCGACCATAAAGACTATGACAAAGTTTTTGGATATAAACATTAAAGTTATACTCTATTATTTTAGGTTTATAACTTTTTATATTTCAACAAAATAGAATTACTGACAACACTTACACTGCTTAAAGCCATTGCCCCCCCTGCTATTACTGGAGACAACAACCAACCAGTAGAAGGGTATAGGATTCCAGCGGCAATTGGAATTCCTAGCACATTGTAAAATAATGCCCAGAACATGTTTTGTCTAATCTTTGACATTGTTATCTTGCTTAATTTAATTGCTTTTGGGACATCTTCAGGATCGTTTCTCATTAAGACAATATTTCCTGTTTCCATTGCAACATCAGTTCCAGAACCCATTGCTATCCCAATATCTGCCTGAGCTATTGCAGGAGCATCATTAATTCCATCACCGATCATTGCAACGTTTCCTTTTTCTTGTAATTTTTTTACGTAGTTGGCTTTGTCTTCTGGTAAGACATCTGCAAATATATTTGTAATTCCTGCTTCTTTGGCTATGGCTTTTGCAGTTCTTTCATTATCTCCAGTTATCATGTAAACTTCAACATTCATTTCTTTTAATCTTGTTACAGCATTTTTTGCAGATTCCCGGATTGTGTCTGCTACACCTATTACAGCTAATATCTGCTTTTTATTTGCAAGAATCATTATTGTTTTTCCCTGATCTTCAAGCTGATTAACCTCTTCTATAACCTTTGTTAAAGAGATGTTTAACTTTTTTATTAACCTAGGACTTCCAAGATAATATTCTGTTCCTTTCAATTTTGCTTGTGTACCGTGACCGGGAATTGCCTTAAAATTTGTAACTCTCTGTAATGCTATCTTTTTTTCTTTTGCTTTCTTCATTATTGCTTCTGCTAAAGGATGTTCTGATTGTTTTTCAATGCTTGCAGAGATTTCCAAAACTTTTGATTCTGAAAGTTTATTTGTTAAAATAATGTCTGTTACTTCTGGTATTCCTTTTGTTATTGTTCCTGTCTTATCAAAAATAACATATTTTATTCTGTGTGCTGCTTCTAATGCATCTCCTCCCTTGATTAAGATTCCATTTTGAGCGCCTTTGCCAGTTCCTACCATTATTGCTGTTGGTGTTGCTAAGCCTAGAGCACATGGGCAAGCTATTACTAAGACAGCTACGGCTGTAATTAGAGCGAAAGATATTGGTTCATTAAAAATTAAGTACCAGCTTAGGAATGTTATTACTGAGATTAAGATAACTATAGGAACAAAATATGAAGAGATTATGTCTGCAAATCTTTGTATAGGCGCTTTTCTTCCCTGCGCGTCTTCAACTAGTTTTACAATTCTTGCTAATGTTGTATTTTCCCCTATTTTTGTTGCTTTAAATTTAAAACTGCCTAATTTATTTATTGTTCCTGAGTAAATGAGAGAGCCTTTTTTCTTTTCAACAGGAATTGATTCTCCTGTTATCATGCTTTCATCAATTGAAGAATTGCCTTCTATTACAACCCCATCTACAGGGATTCTTTCTCCAGGTTTTACTAAGATAATATCATTTACCAGAACTTCATCCGAGCTTATTGTTATTTCTTTGCCCTTTCTTATTACTCTTGCTGTTTTCGGAGTTAAACTCATCAATTTACTTATAGCATCTGAGGCTCTTCCTTTTGCCAAAGCTTCTAAGTATTTACCCATTATTACTAATGTTATTAAAATTGCAGAGACTTCAAAGTATTGGCCTAGTTCTGGGTTAAACAAAATTACGTAAACACTATAGAAATAAGCTGCTGATGTGCCTACGGCAATTAACGTGTCCATATTTGCTGTTTTGTTTCTTAATGCATGCCATGTTCCTAAATAGAATTGCCAGCCAATGAAGAATTGAACTGGAGTTGCCAATAACCAGATTAAGTAATCTTTGTAAGGAACTTCTATACCAAGCCACATAATGATGCCCATTATTACAATAGGAATTGTAAAATCTAGACTCAATAAAAATTTTCTTTTAAACCCTTTAATTTCCTCTTCATGAAATTTTTTTTGATTTTGAGAGATATCTCCTTCTAATACTGATGCATCATATCCTTTGCTTTTTATTATTCTAATCAAATTTTCATTAGTTAGGCTTTCATCATGGTAAACTACTGCTCTGGCTGTAGAAAAATTTACATTTGCAGACTGTACGCCTGTAGTTTTTGATAAAGCTCTTTCTATAATCGTTGAGCAACTAGCGCAATGCATTCCTGTTACGTGAAATTCTGTTTTTTTACTCATTTATTTCTCCGCTTATTCTTAGATAAGTATATTATAACCCATACAATGAAGGCTATTATGGCTACATAAAATAAAAACGATGTTATGCCCCAAAGGCCATAGTATCCCGGATAACCCATCATTCTGTAATTACCCATCATTCCGTTGGGTCTACCCATTACAGAATTCATCATCATGGGAGACATTGCATATTGATCCCCACAGTAAAAAGAGCGGGCCATATTTATATGAACCTGTTTTAGGCTCTCACTCCCTTCTCCACCCATCATATTATCCATGTATTCATGAGCTTCTCCAGGATGTATCTGCTCCATATAATAGTCTCCTAGAGATTCTAATTGATTTCCATTTAGATTATCACAAGCGATTTTGCTGTTTATTACTTCTCTGGCTGCTTCAAAGTCATCTTTTTCTGCACCAGCTATAGAGATAACTAACAGTAATATTAATATTGTAAATATACTTTTTGTGCTTTTCATATTCTTGCCTCCTATATATCAAATTCTGATATATCGAAAAATATATAAATGTTTTTATACTAATGATTGATGTGGCAGATTTGAAGATTAATAGCTTAATAAAGTTTTATACTTTGGTCTTATTAAATAAAAACCTTAAGCATGGCTATGAAATTATAAAAGAACTTGAAATCATGTTTGGCAGGAAAATAAGTACTGCGCATGTTTATCCTTTTCTGAACCTTCTAGAGAAGAATAAGATTATTACACATAAAAATGTAGAGGCTAGAGATAAAAAAAAATATTTTTTTACACAGAAAGGGGAAAAATTTATGGAAGATTTAATGACCAGATGCGACAATCTAGTTGAATCTTTGGTAACATCTAAAGTTAAAAAGTGTGCTAATTGCAACTGTGAGATTTACAAGAATGGGTTTGAGAAATCTGTTAAAGGGAAGAGGCTAGTTTATTGTTGCAAACACTGCGCCAAAGGCTAATGTTTTTTTAAGAAATATAAATTAATCAACAAAATTAAAATGACTAAAATCTGGATTTCTATTCCTTTGAGTGGCAGAGAGAGAAAACTGAAGCTTATTCCAAATAAACCAAAAATTAACGGAAATAACCCTGCTACGCATGCTGAGCAAACCCCTGTTGCAAATCCACCCATTATTCCTAAAGTTGCCAATATACCCTGTTTTTTTACATTTTTTCTTTCTTTAT
Source organism: Candidatus Woesearchaeota archaeon (assembly GCA_016203115.1). Lineage (GTDB taxonomy): Archaea > Nanobdellota > Nanobdellia > SCGC-AAA011-G17 > GW2011-AR20 > JACQNJ01. Next base: position 285 of record JACQNJ010000018.1, on the reverse strand, counting down.
ATTTTATATAAACCAAGAGAGAGTTTAAAGAAACTAAGAAGCCTATAGCTAGAGACAGTAAAGCTGATGTTATCAATTCCTGCCATTTTATTGTTTCTAAATATTTAGGGATATACTGAATTGTTATGTAGAATTGACTAAAGATTACATTTAATATTAAATAGATTAAGAAAATTAAGATGAAATAATACAAATAAGGCTTTTTGAAAACTTGTTTTATCAATTTACTATTAGTTTACCTATACCCATCCCCATAGAGCAAGAAAATCCGAATGTGCCTTTTTT
>JACQNJ010000016.1 GCA_016203115.1 Candidatus Woesearchaeota archaeon | reverse complement strand
GTAAATCAGAGCTGCTTAAGACTTCAACACCTTTCTGTTTTAATCTCTCACCGGGCCTGTCAAACCTTGGTAAATTTAGAATACCCATTAAAATAAACAAATTAAAGTTAATATTTAAAATTTATCAAAAACAAAATATTTATATACAAGTATATCCATGTAGATACTAAATGGATGAAATCTATTTCCAAAACAAGCCAATATTTATTACAATTCACGCTATTAAGCGGGCAAGGCAGAGGAATATAGCATATCCAGATCAAGTATACAATGTTCTAAAAACTGGTAAAACGGAAAGATTTGGAAAAAATGGAATTAAATTCATTAAAAAATCAAAAAGTAGTTCAATAATCTGTATAGGAGAAGATACGAGTCAAGTTATTATAATAAAGACTATAGAAAGAGGTAATTAAAATGAAATGCCCAATATGCAATAAAGGAATGATGAAAAGAAAGTTCGACATAATGGAACAAGATGGGGTAGACTTTGAAGCTTACAAATGTTCAGAATGCGGAGAAGAATTAATGGACATGAAACAACTCAAGGTTCTAGCAACAGAATATAGGAAGCTAAGAAGTGCAAAAGAGGTAACATTTGCAAAATGGGGCAACAGCATAGCAGTAAGAATACCAAAGGATTTAGCGGACGAATATAATATCAAATCTGGAAAACAAGGACTATTGACAAAAGGCAAAAAGGGAATAGAAATTGTCCTCGCATAAAATAAAACTATCAAAAAAAGAGAACGTCTGAAGGATCTAGAAAAACTCGATTTTGATTTAATTAAACAGTTCGCTGATAGTCTCGAAGATCTAAAAAAAGGCCGCTTTAAGAGACTTGCTTAACAATACCTTCAGCTATTTTCTATGTCCCTTTAAATTTTCCTTTATGAATTCTATTGTTGTTTGTGCTAATCTCTCTCCAGTCCTGTCGAACCTTGGTAAATTTAGGATACTTATTCAAAATAATAAATCAAAGTTAATATTTAAAATTTATTAAAATGGTGGATTCATAAGGTCTGTATCTAAACAATCCTATCTCTTCATATCCGCCAAAAATCCAAACAGACCAATCTGGACGCCAATAATGACAAGCATAATGCTTAAAATTGTCAAAGGCAAATGACCGATTTTCCCAGTAGTTAAAAATAGCAGCACTAGCATTAAGCCAATTAAAACTCCAACGCTAAAAAAGAACAAACCAATAGCTCCAAAGAATTTCAAAGGCTGGTAATCCCTGTAAATTCTTAAGATATTTATCCATGCTTTCAAGGCATATTCAAAAGGATTCCTCATTAACCTGCTCTCACCATTTCTTTTCCTGAAATAAGTTGGAATTTCTTTAATCCTAAACATTTCATTAGCACATCTGATAATCTGCTCTTGAGTATAGGTATGATCACTTTTAATTTCAATTTTTTCAGCAACTTTTCTTGTAAAAGCCCTAAATCCGGTCTGGCAGTCTCCTATATCTTGTCTTATAATCTTAGAAATAGTATTTGAAAAAGCCTTATTTCCTAATTTTTTAAGCAAAGGCATCTCCTCAATTCCCCCTTCAAACCTGTTCCCTAAAACTAAGTCATATCCATTCTCAACTTCTTTGATTAATTTAGGAATATCCTCAGCTAGATATTGCCCATCAGCATCAGTATGTACAATAATTTCAGCTTTTAATCTTAAACATTCTTTAAGCTCTGTCCTGAAAGCCTCAGCCAAGCCATAATTCCTAGGGTGAGAAACAACAATAGCCCCATTTTTCTTGGCAACTTCCTCAGTTTTATCATTACTTCCATCATTAACAACTAATATCTTAAAATCATGTTTCTCTTTGCTCATAACTTTCTTGATATCACTAACTACTTCACCAATACTTTGCTCTTCATTGTATGCAGGTATTGTAATAATAATCTTTTTCATCTTCCATCATAATGAAGCTTTAAATCCACCTCAGTAGCATAAACTCCACCGCTTCCAAGAATTCTCATAAGCTCTTGCTCTCTGCTCAAAGTTATAACCTCTCCTTCGCGTCCACTCAAAACTTCTTTTCCATCTGCAATTCTATAGATATCATGCTCTAGCTTTTTTACAGGAACTCCACCCTCAATAGTACATTCAAATATTATCCTATCTAATGCAACTAGCTCTGTCATATAAATTCTAAATAAGAAACTATTAAAAGGGTTACTTTTTCTTAGCTTTGCACCATAACTAGTTCTCTTTTGGTGCAAAGCTTATTTCTTCACACCCTTAACAATTATATGCCATGATTGATTTCTAATCAAAGGTGTTTTAGAAATTATTTTATCAAAAGCTAAAAAAGTTTTCATTAAATATTTATCACAGGGAATTTTTCTATTTGTTCCCTCATACATATATCCTAAATAACTAACATTTTCACTAGAGTAAATTTCAAAATAAGAATTTATAGCAGAAAGTAATTCTTTTTTCTCAAAATTTTTATGCCACTCAGAAAATTTTTCTCTGTTTTTATAAGCATTTCTTCTCAATTTCCTATTAATTAAAGCAGCGTGCGTTTCACTAAAGACCGCAATTCCATCTTTCTTCAAGACTCTATAAACTTCTTTAACTCCATCCTCTGGATCTTTTAGATGATGCAGCATAGAATCAGTATAAACAACATCAAATGTATTATCTTTAAATGGCAGTTTCTCAGCCATCGCTCTCACAACAAAATTAATTCTTTTTTTGGCTTCCCTTAACATGTCTAAAGAAACATCACTTCCAATGATAGTATTCCCTTCAGGAATAACTAACGATAGTTTTCCAGGCCCACAACCATTATCTAAAACAAGCCCCATTTTGTCAACAATTAACTTCTTTTTCCAGTTTCTCCAACTCATCATATAAGCTTCATTCTCTTTATAATTTCCAACAGCATTCCCCTGGGCTTTAAATTCAATCTCAAGTCTTTTCTTGTCTTTTTTAGAAATAAAATCAAATATACCGTCAAAAAATGCAAAAACATGCTTGTTCTTGCAGCTATAAGCTTCTTTATTTTTTCTTAAACTGCTTCTGCATTCTGGGCATTGTAAAATAATCTCAAGTTTCATAAATCTTAATCCCTCCCTCTTCATGGATTAATTTTAAATTTAAATTGTCTTTTGAAATAACATATTTAAAACTCTCTGCTTCCTCAACATTTCCAATTCTTATTTCATTATTAATCCAGAATCCTATTACTGTAATACTGTTATTTCCCTCCCCTTCATATAAAGAACTCTGGTCTTTCTTCCAAATCTTTCCTTCATATCTCTCATCAATTAAAACTGAATACTCCCCTTGATCACGCCCATTAAGCCATAATCCAGATTTCATCAAGTCCCCATTATACCAATATTTGCTAGAATCATAGTAATTAATAGAATAAACTCCTAAACTTGAAATAATAAAAAATATGAAAATAAATGGCAGAATCTCTTTCAAAATTAATTTTTTACTATAATGCAGATACCCAATAAACAAAAGAATAAGAGACAATAAAGCAGTTAATATAATGTAATTAATTAAGGAAAAGCTTGTCTCTTCCAATCCTCTTTCAAATAAAGGATTAATAATAGAGTTTAAAACACCAATCCAGGTTAAAGATATATTATTTACAGGAAACAAAGGGAAAAACAATAATGTTGAGCCAAAAATGACAAAAAAGGAAGTTATCAAGAAAGAAATCCCAAAATAAGATCTATTTTTCTCATATTCTTGAAATCCAATAAATCCTAAAAGTATAGTTAAAGGCAAAACAAGATCAATATATCTCCCAACCGGTCTTCCTAGCAACCAGGGTAATATAGTATCATAAAAACTAACCGCCTTAATATTGGGTATCGCTATTATAATTGCTAAAATTAATACTCCAGCAAAAACGAGCAAAGAGAAATCTCTGACTTTCTTATCTTTGCTGAACACTGTATTAAAACTCATTAAAAAGAAGAGAACCCCAGAAGCTAAAGCTAAAAAGCTAATATATAATAGTGTCCAGCTTCCAGCATTAGGCATTGCTTGAAATAAGTTAAGTGTTAAAGAAGCTTCTTTGGCATAATGACCTGTTAAGCCTTGAAAATTAAAACCAAACAATCTTCCATTTCTAATAAACCAAGGCAAGATAGTTAAAATAAAAAATAAGAATAAAATAGCCTTTTTCTTTACTTGTTTAATGCTTAGTTTGTATATTAAATAAAGAAAGGTCAAAATCAATAAAACAAGGGCTGTTACCTTAGTCAAAAAACTCAATCCAATAAAAATCCCTGCTAAAATGTTAAATTTATAACTTTCAGAGTTAAAAGACTTATAAATTAAGTAAAAAGAAGTTAAAAACAAGGGATATAGTAAATTTTCAGCCATTAAATAACCAGAAAAAGCAAAACTAGAAGGGATAATTGAGACAAGCAAGGCAATAATAGCAGATTTCTTTTTCTCAAAAAATTCTTTGGCTAATAAATACGCAGGAATAAAAATTAATGTAGATAATATTACATTTATTATCTTCATTAAAAAAAATACTTTCTCCATATCCTTGAAAACATAAGAAATAGACAAGAATATTGGATATAATGGCGGAAACAAGCTTGTTGCCACTCCATGAATGGAAAATTCTCCAGAATTAAAGAAGCTTTGCGCCATTTTTGAGTAAATATAAGAGTCGCTAAATGCAGAAGGAGCAGGGATAATGCTTACTAACAGGATTTTCAAAAAAATAATCCCTAAAATGCAATAAACCAAGGTTTTATCGACTTTATCCATATATCCTTGCTGTTAGAAACATTTAAATATCAGTTGATTTTTATAAACTCTACAATATTATAATAATTTAGTGCAATTATTTACAAGGAGGGTGTTATTAATGGAAAAAAAGAGGATATTGGATTTACTTCTTATAAGTTTTTTATTTATCGTGATAGCCTATTTGGTTTCAGGCACAGTATCATTCAATAGTGTAGGGAGTGCCGTAAATATCAGTGGAAATGAACAAAATCTTTCTGCTTCCAATGGATATGTTAATGGAAGTGTGTGGACTAAAGGAGGGGTTACAGAAATTATAAACTTCACAATAAATATTACAGGTCCGGATTCTATTTCAGAAGTTAATATCACTATCCCAATACAAGCTTATAGGCTTGTTAATAGAAACAACAGAAATGTCACTATCTCTATGAATAATAAAGTTGGTCTTGGAGATGGTCTTGGTTTCCCTTCAGTGAATTGGACAATCACAAACACAACCAATATTGTTATCTTACGTACAATAGAAGGAAATTATAGTACACCAAACGCTACAAACAATTTTCCTAGACTGAGCATAGAATTCAATGTAACTGCAAATGATAGTATTGAAGGAGCATATGTATGGAATGTTTCATTCACAGATAATGTGACAGGATCGGCAGACATAGAATCTACAACTTTCACAACATATATTGATGGCTTAAGACCAAGAGTTACAGAGATAAATGTTACAGATGGAACAACAGTATTAAAAGCAAGTAGTGAAGACTTAAACAGCAGTAGCACTAAATGGTTAAAGAACACTTCTATTACCATCTATGCAACTATAAATGAGTTGAATTTGGACGAAGGTGCTCTTCCTAGGGTATTTTATGTGCTAAATGGGTCACAAGTAAACATTACAGCTGCAGCCATAGTAATGAGCGTTCCAGGTGGATCTGCAAATGGAAGTTCTATCTATAGGCTAAATGCAACAATACCTGTATCTGTTTTAAGGGGAAATGAATCCTACCCAGTGTCATTTATAATACAGGCAAATGACACCTATAACCATCCGTATATATATAACACAAGTGCTCAGGGTGGATTTAATTTCAGTATTGATTCATATAATCCAACAGTTACAGTAACTCCACCGTCTACTACATCAATAGACACATCAGCCTCAATAACATACAAATGTGCAGGATCTGATACAGGAAGCGGAGTAAGCTCTTACTTGTGGACATTAACAAAGCCAAATGCACAGACAAAGACAGCAACAACTACCTCAGTAACATTTACAGGAGCCGATACTCAAGCTGCGGGAACTTACAGCCTTACTTGTAAGGTAACAGATGGGGTAGGTTATGAAACAACTTCATCAACATATCAGTTCACAGCACATCTTACAACATCTTCAAGTAGTAGCAGTGGATCTAGTAGTGCTGGAGACTCATCTTCAGGAGCAGCAGTTGAAGTAAAGGTTGACCATAACTTGGCTAAGGAGGCAGATGCTACAGTTGAAGTTGCTAAGAAAGAAGGCCAAAGTACTACAATCAGCTTAGATAGCAAGACTTCCCATACAGTGAGATTCAAGAAGGTTACATCAAATTCAGTAACTCTTGTAATCGAATCTGACCCAGTAGAAGTTACTTTAAGTGTTGGTGAATCAAAGCAATTAGATCTAGATGGAGATGGCACTAATGAGCTAGAAGTAATGCTAGAAAACATTTCAGGCGGTGCTGCAAAGGTTGTAATGAAGAAAATTGCGCAAACATTAGTAGAAACAACACCTACACCAGAAACAACACCTACACCAACTGGAGGGACAACAGCAACAGGAAAATCAAGCTTGACATGGCTATGGATACTAATAATCATAGTAATCGTAGTGGCTATAGTAGCTGTAATCATAAAAAAGAAGAAAAAATAATTTCTTCTCTTTTTTTCTTTTTTAATAACCTTTAAATTTTCTTTTAATTTTAATTTTGTATGAAAGTTCTTGTAGGCATTCCAACCTCTTTTCACAAAGAATACTGTTTAAACGAGTTTAGCAAGGAAATTAAAGAATTAACTTATCAAAATAAAGAAATAATTTTCGTGGATAATTCCCTAAATGATGATTACCTTAAAAAAATAAAATCTTTAGGTTTTAATGTAATAAAAGGACCTTATTTTGATGCTCCTGTTCAAAGAATCTCAGCCTCAAGAAATGTTATAATAGACAAAGCAATAAAAGAAAATTTTGATTATATACTGTTCCTAGATCAAGATACAATCCCCCTAAAAGATTCAATAGAAAAATTTCTCAAAGCAAATAATCCAGTTATCTGCGGTGTTGTGTTTAGCAGAGCAAAAAGTATAGATGGCAAACCGGCATATACACCAAATGTATACAAAGTAATCCCTTCAGACAAAGAATTGCCAGACATGGTAGAGCTGTCTCAAGAAGAAATAGCTTCAAATAAACTTTTAAGAGTAGTTTCTTGCGGAGGAGCATGTATTTTTGTCTCAAGAGAAGTCTTTACAAAAATAAGATTCAGGGAAGATTTAAAGCAGTTTGAAGATCGCTGGTTCTGCATAGATTTATACAAGAACAAAATCCCTTTATATTGTGACACATCAATAAGATGTAAACACTTAGTATTAAACAGGGAATATATCTGGAGAGATGGAAAGTTAATTAGAAAAGAGTAGCCCAATCCCAGTTTTTTCCAGAAAGCAAATGCTTACATCTCACAGAAGTATCTAAAACTAAAGGAACATGAAGCTTGAAAGTGTCATCAGAAAAATATCTGTCATCCGTATTCAATCTCCCTTCTTCAATCCTGAATGTTATCTTTTCCAAAACATCCCTATGTATCAGTATGCAACCTAATCCTGCCATCCTAACAGCAACCTTCCTAGGGGGATTAAGCTCATTAATACCGAATCTTCTTAATTCTTGCAATCTGGGCTCTTTAGTTTTTTCATTATTATCAAATAACTTGTAGGCAACAGGCATTACAACAGTTCCTGGTTTTATATTAGGAAATTCATATTTATTTGTAAATCCAAAATAAAGACCAGAAACAACCTTCTGTTTTCCCTCTAGTAACCTTTGAATAACATCGGAAGGAGGTACAACATCCTGCTCTAAGCTTAAAAAATAATCATATCCTCCCTCTAGAGCATATTTTCTTAATATATTCCTAGAATCAACAATTCTTTTGAGAACAGAATTGTCATGTGGGAGTTTAATAACCTCAACCCCATATTCCTCAATTTTTTTCTTATATTTTTCACCTTCAGAATTATCAACTATTAAAATATCATAAAAAGGATAATCCAAATAAAAAAGAGATTTCATATACTCTTCTAAACAATAAGCATGGGAATCAGAAGTTGGGCATCCAACTAATACTTTGGGGTATTTCTTGCTTGAATCATAATCAAAAGTCTGCCATTGAAATCTTTTTTGTGAACTTAGTTTAAGTTTAGTATGAGGCAGTAAATGCTTATAAATTTCCACAAATTTTTTTCTGCTCTCTTCAAATTCTTTGTTAATTTTACCCCCAGAAAAATGCTTTAATAAAATATCATAGGTAACTATATTCTTGAAATTTTGGGAAACTCTCAAACAAAAATCAATATCGTAAAAATGAAATCCTTTAAATAAAGTTTCATTAAACCTAAATTTTTCAGCAATTTCTCTTCTGCAGCATAAAAACAATCCATCTAAAACAACAACTTCAGTATCTTTCTCCAAGGTTCCATATTTATCTAATTGCTCTTTGCCATTAAAAGAGTGAACTACTCTTCCTTTAACAAAAGGTCTTTGTGAATTATGCCAAACCCCATCATCAGGCAATAAAGTAGTCCCAGCAACACCAATAATTCCTATTTTATTATCCTGTAATTTTTTTAAAAGAGTTTCACCCCAATTTTGGGTTAAAAACCTAACATCTTCATGGACAAAACATAAACGGTCAGATTTTGCCTTTTTAATTCCAGAATTATATGCTGAGCAAATTCCATGCTGATTTTTTCTGTTGTCAATAGCAATAATCTCATAAGAACATCCAATAGTCTCTTGAATATTCTTAGAAAGCCCCTTAAGCAATTCTAAGTCTCTAGAGCAGATTATAATGCTAATCATTTGTTTTCTATCCTCTCCCATTGCCATTCTCTTTTTAAAATAAGATGCTTGCAAATGCATCCTGTAAAAACATAAACTTTGTATCCATTTTCTCTAGCATCTTCACAAAGCCAATAATCATCATAATTAGTATTCTTCTCAACATATCTAAACTTTATCTTCTCTAAAAATTTCTTGCTAAGAAGTATGCATCCACTTCCTACTAAAAAGGCTTCAATAAGTCTCTCTGGCTTTAGCTCTTCAACAGCCAAGTATCTAACTTTCTTAGGATCTTTAAGGTGGCTAACCCAAACAATAGGTGTAAGAATAGTAGCCTTTTTTTCATCAATTTTTACAATGTTTTTTTGTGTTAGATTAAATCCTTCATTATGGGGGTATCCAAAATACACCCCAGATATAAACTCTTTTTTAAAGCTTAATAATCTCTCTAAAACGTCTTGTGGAGGGATAGTATCCTGGTCTAAAGCTAAAAGATAGTCATATCCTTCTTTCAGCACTTTTTCTCTAAGAAAGTTTTTGCACTCAACCATTTTCTTTCTGATTTTTTCATGAGAATAATAGCCTCTAACTATAGGAACATTAGGGTATTTTTCTTTTAAATAATTATAAAACTTATCAGTAGGGGAATTCTCAACAAAAAGAATATCTGTTCTAGGATACATAATCTTTTCTAGACTTTTAACAAGCTCTTCAATAGCATAAGCATGCATTTCAGATACAGGAACCCCAATAAGAACTTTTGGCATCATATTAAATTCGCCGCGACCCGGATTTGAACCGGGATATCCAAAGGAAACTGGCTTACCTGATATCAACTCAAGGCTTGCACTTCTAATTTTCTCAAATTAGAATCAGCGCAATACCAGGTTATGCGATCGCGGCAGTTCTATAAAAACTAATCTAAACTTAATTTAAATATCTTTTCTATTCAAAGAATATCAAATAATCCAAAAATAAGCCTCTCAGAGGATTTAATTAAATTATCATAACTATCCCCTTCTACAACCACACAATCTCCTTGAGAATAAACCTTGTTTTCATTTTCTAATTTAAGTAAGATAACCGCGATGCCATCCTTTGCTTGTTCACAGGTCTTAACAGGATAATCCACATCTGTTTTTTCAGTAAAAGCTCCTTGTGTGGGGATCTTAAACACTCCAAAATCAGCAGTTCCTATTACTCCAGCAATTTCAATAGCCCCCAAGCTAGCTTGAGCATTTAACTTAGGGTCCAAGGTAATAAAAACACCTCTAGAATTTAAAACCTTCTTTTGAATTCCTTCTTCAAAAGAGACAAAAGTAACCTCTTTCGGTAAATTTCTCAAAGGAATTTGGTATACATGCTCTACTCCCCGAACTTTTGAAGTAAAAAGCTGCAATTCATAAAGAACCAAATTATTGTTTACCCTATTCTCTATAAATATAAACTTTTCTCCAGAAGGAGATTCATATACATGTTTTCCTGTTAAAAATCCCCAATTATCCTGAAAAAAAGAAACAAATACAGCAAATACTACAAGTAATCCAATGAGTATAATAATAAGAATACCGGCTCTTTTTTGTTGTTTTTCATCCATTACAATCCAACCAGTTTCAAATCAATTTTATCAGTAAACTTAGTGATATCTTCATCCTTTCCTTCAATAACATAGCAATTATCTTGTATATAAGCTCTGCTTTGGTTAGCTTGTTTAAAATAAAAGGAATACTCCCGGCAATCTTTAATAGGCAAGTCTTCAGGACATCCCTCTTCTTCGCTACAAGCAGTATAAACAATTTTATTATTTGCCTGTAAAAAATACCCCAGCTTCTGCATATTATAACCAATAACTTGATTATCCTGAGGGGGATCAAAAATAATATAAAACTTTTGTGAATTAAACAAGTCTAAGGAAGGAGCTTCTATATTTTCCAACTCTTGAGGGTTGTTATCAAAAACAAATTGCACACCACTGATTGTTGTAAAATACCTTCCATCCTGGTTTAATAAAAACTTTTGCCCTTTATATTCTAAATTACTATCTTGATTTTCCTGGGAAAAGCTTCCAAAAATAAATCCAGCTGCACTTGAAACCATCAAAAAAATGATAAATAATGCCATTAACTGAGTTTTTTTCATAGTCCTTTTAAGAAATACCTCTAAATTAAAAAGATTTCTAAAATAAATAAAAAAAGAAGAAAAAAGGCTAAAAAGCCTTAAGCTGTTGTAGTGTCGCTTGAAGTTGTTGAAGCTACTACGCTTGGGTTGGATGTTGTACCCTTAACAGTTACTTCAGCTCCCTTCAAGTTTGCCTTATTTGCTGCATAGTCTCTCAATACTCTTGAAGCTCTGACAGTATCTGCTGATTCATAACCAGCAACAATCATGGCCACTTTTTCACCATTGTCTTTCAAGCTGAGAATTGCTTCTCCTGAACTGATACCAGAAGCTGCCCCATATGCAGGATAGGTCAATCCTAAAAATTCTGCACTAAGCCTATTAACTGCAGGTCCACCTACTAAAATAAGGTTATCCACTACTTTATTAGTTACTTCTGTATCCAATACTGGTGAAGGTGCTTTATCAACAGCAGCCATAACTACGCTGCTTCCAGTAGTTCCACCTGAAACCGTAGTAGAAGTTCCCTTTATCACTATATTAGCTTGCGTATAATCAGCAGGAACACTCAAGTCTACCTTATCGCCAGATCCTTTACCCTTTGGATTTGTGATTATTATACCAAACCTAGATCTGTGATCTTCATCTTTAGTACCTATACCAGTATTAATCCACACTACTTCAGCAGATTCTTCCGAAGAACTAGTGCCTCCTAGTGAATTGACTATATGCCCAGTCGTAAGATTCCATACAGTTTTTATGGTATCTGAACCAGCTGGACTCAAATCAGTATCGGCAGGTTCTAAGGTTAACTCAATTGCAGCCCCTGTTTGGTTAGTAGCTATTGGTCCAGGAACAATTGATGTTAAATTAAATACTATTGCAGTTCCTGTAGTTCCTCTAACCTTATTATGGTCAATATAACCAAATCTGGAAGTATTTACATAACCTGCTAATACAGTTAATCCATTTGAGTTTTCATAATAGACACCCTGTTTAGACTCATTAAATGGATTAATCCATATTTTGTCAGTTTTAATGTCAGCACTCAAGGTACCATTCGGACCAAATCCCGAGGCATCCACATCTATTCCAAGTGTATCTGCTACATTACTCGAAATAAGCAATGCTTTACTTCCTGATGGTAATGTTACTCCTGCTTCTGAAGCTTCCGAATCAAATCCTGTATCAATTTGTAGTACTATATTCAAGTTATCCTCGTCACTAGTTGTCAAACTATCAAAGCAAACACTCAAATAGTCATTAGGGAAACTAATACAATCGCCTACTGCAGGTGGATCATCTTTATAGTCATTCAATGCAAAATCATTTTGCAATGCCAATATTGGTCCATGTGTAGCAGCAACACCCCAACTTATACCATTTGCAGTTGTACTTGTATAAGTAGTTGTTCCGACATTATTCATATTCTTAACGACCCATTTCCAGCAATCAGGATCTTCTGGATCATCACTAGAACAAACATCATCTCCTCCAAAATACTTACCGCTATCCTGAATTGTATCAACAGCATCTGTACCAATAATCAGGTTTGCAGAACTTTGTGCCTGGTCATTTGAGTCATAGAACTGATCTGAGTTCTTGATCTCAAGTCCATTAACTGTTGCAGTTTGTCCATCTGACAAGATTTTAGATACTCCATCAACTTCAACAGCCACGTCTCCACCAGATCCAACTTTTGTTAACTTAACAGATTTGCTTTCTACTTCTACTGTTTCTCCAGAATTCATTACATACTCAGTTCCAACGCTAGCAGTCAATTTTGTAGCAGAATCAACAGAGGTAATCTTTAAAGCCTTGCCTAAAAAGTTAATCTCTAATGGGTCTGCATTTGTTGTCTTGTTTACTTGAATACTTTCATCAAACCTGTATACGTAAACAAGTGCATTCTTCTCAATCTCCATTCTTACATCAGATGTATAATCATCATCTGAACTTGACAAGCTCGTCTGGATACTTGTATTCTTATTAAGGTTTAAAAGTAACTCTTCACTTACATCATAGCTTGTACTTTGAAAAGTTATTTCTCCATCAAACAAGCTTTCAACATCATCATCTGTTAGTACAGAATCAAGCTGGTTTGAAGAGGCAATATTATTTGTTAATGGAATATCTTCACTCTGCCCACCAGTAACTGTGACAGTAGATCCTGAGGTCCCAGCTGCTGAAACTGCCACTGAACCTAATCCAGAAGCAATATCTAAAGCACCAATAGTATCTTTAGCAGCTCCTTCTCCCGTAGCTCCAGATCCTAGAACCAACAAATAATCAAATTTTTTCCCAACAACATCAACAAATGGTGCAGGATAATCTTTTAGGTCAGCTGCAATAGCTCCAGTCAAGGAAGCACCAAGCATTGCTGCACCCATAGAAACAGCACTTAATTTTTTAATTATTCCTTTTAATTTTTGCATATAACACACCTCCATATGTGTTTCCCTTGAGAGGGATATACATAAACATTTTGTTTAGAAAATAAAAGCTCACTTCATTTATAAAGTTTTCTTTACTGAAGGCTATAGTTAAGTGCCAATTCCTAAGAATTTGAGCCCTATAGGCCTTATAGTGGCAAAAAACTAAGTAAAAATTCTTTATTTTTCGTTTCATTCTTTAGTGGTTATGTCTCACATAATCTAACAATCACCTTGCTATTATCTCTTAAAGGTTGGGAAACAGAACTGAACGTGTTCAGGCAAGTAGCTTCACCAATTCTAATATTACTTCTCCCTTCTACTTTAAACTCATATATGATATTAGGCTCTAAAACATTAATAATCATCTCGTTTATCTTGTCTTCTAATTCATTGCAGCTATCTAAACATTTAGGGTTGCTAAACTCACAGTTCAAGATCTCATCTTTGACACTTGCCTCAGGACACAAGCTTGTTTGTAATAAAACATTTCTCAGGGCATCAGCCTTCAATCTTAAAGTCAAATCCTCTTTTTTATTGTCATCTTTCAAGATAAAAGGTAAAGCAAATACCAAAAGCACAGCTAGCAAAAGCACAATTAATACTAATCCTAATGATTCTAACTGCCCTTTAGCCATAAGTTGTAATCACCAAGTTTCCGATTTTTGTTTCTTTAGTTAAAGGAAAATACAATGAAACCGGAATAGATATGATTCTTTTATCCTGAGAAGTCTTTTTACTATATATAATATAGGTATCACAGTCAGGATAGTTTTCTTTATTACAGGCTACATTAGTAGTCTTAGGGTAAACTTGCCTTATCTCTATAGTCCTAAAACTTAAGTTATAAAGTTCAAGATTCAAAATCTTGAGAGTATCAACCATCTCTTTTTCATCATCTAGTTCAGAATATTGCAAGTAAGGAGAGTTGGGAAGTCCAGAAAGCAAAGATAAGCTATTGCTCTCCTCCAAATTTTTTTGGATATCATTAACAGAACTGATATTATATCTGTAAATTCCAAACAAGGCAATGCCAAATATCACAGTAAAAATTAAAATCACAATCATTGATTCATGGAATTGGCCTTTTTTCATTAAAACACCACCGGGCAGTCTTCATTTAATAGAGCTTTATTCTGGCTTTCTAAATTAGCGCTTATCCCTTTTATTTCCCTGCTTTGGACATTTTCAAGCCTTTGCAAGCTAGTTAAGATAGGCTGGTAATTACAGTTTAAAGGCAGAGACTCTATCTTTTGTTTGTAAATCTCTATAACCTTCTTCTTTTCTCCTTCAGTCTTTTCAAATAAGCATTTAGCATTATCTTTTGAAACAATAGCCCCATAAAGCATGGCTTCATTGTAGTAATCAACGCTTCCATCTTTGTAGAAAACCTTTTCTTGGCTTACAACGACATCCGCATTATTACTTTGTTTAAAATAAACTTTTACCTTATTCTTAGGGTTATCAGTTATTTCAGTATTATCTGGAAAATAAGATTTGAAATTTTTCGCTATTTCCTTAACTTCTTTTTCATTGCTGTTATCATAAACAAAAGAATAAGTATCTTCTTCTTTAATAATATAGAAAAAATTGGCAATCTTGAAAGGCATTTTATAAGAATTAAATCCAATTAAAACATCTCCTTGTAAAACCTTTTGGGAAAATATTAAATTTTCAGTTTTCTTGCTTTTACCCTGAACTGAAAGAGTACCACATTGAACATTTAACCTAATAGGGATATTAAGATAACTAGAAGTTTTGAACTGCGTACCCTGCAAGCTTGAAAAAGTCTCATCTAGTTGATTCAAAACTTTGACAGCAGTCTTTTCTTCCTGCAATTCCTTAAATTTCAATCCAAAATTCACAAGAAAAGTAAAAATTATTATTCCTGCAACAGCAACAAAAATCCAATAAAACTGAACTTCCCCTTTCTTATGCATTTTGCAATAAAACAACAGTTTCTCCACTTTCTATGCTGTTTTCCAAAACAAAGCTTATTCCCTTTTTGTTTTCTAAGTAAGCTGAATTTGCCCTTAAATGCTCAACGCTAAAGCTTTCATAAGAAATATCAGACGGCACAACCTTAACTTTTCCATTTAACATTTCAAAGGAAATTCTTTTAATATCTTTGGGCAATAATAAAGGCTTATTTGAACTTTTAATTGAATAAGTCACAATAGTTCCTTTATTCTTGTTATAAACTTCTTCAACTGCTTTGGTAAAATCAGACTTAAATTCTAGATAAGTTGCCTTGTCATTTAGCTCTCTAACATTGTTGATTTGTTTTATCCCGAAAATAAAGACCAGTCCAAGAACAATTACAATAAGTATGTAAACAAAAGGCTGCTCGGAAATCCCTCTTTTTTGCATAATTCTTTACTGCTTTAATATCTTATATAGTTTATGATTGAAAATTTTCAGATGAAAAAGAAAGAATTAAAAGGTAGTTTTAGTCGGTTATGGACAATGAAAACTCTTGAAGCAATAGACAAAACCGGAAGGGTAATCTACATAAGTAAAGAACGATGGGACCATATACAAGAACATCCAGGAATGTCAGGTCAATTAGAGCAAATTAAAGAAACATTAAAGCAGCCAACAACTATAATTCCGTTTGAATTTGATCAAAATGTCAGATTTTACTATCGTTATTATAAAGAGAAAAAAGAATACCTATTCGTTTCAGTAAAATATTTAAATGGAAATGGATTCGTAATAACAAGCTTTTATGTGGATAAATTAAAATGAAAGGAAAAATGAATTTATATTATGATGAAGAAGGCGATTTCTTAGAAATAGGAATAAGCAGTGCTACAGAAGGGCATTTTAAAAACCTGGGTAGTGGTATATTTGAAAGGATAGATGAGAAAACAGGTGAAGTCATGGGCATTGCGATTATGGGATTTAAAAAAAGAACACAAGACCTTAAGGAAGCAAAAATTTCCCTTCCCATAAAAATACAGCTATCTGCTTGATAATCAGTTCTAGAAGACAAAATAAAAACTTCCAAATTTAGATTCTATCTCTTGAATACCAATAAACTTAATTTGCTCCTCAGTTATTTTTTGTTTATTTTCTGATTCTATTTCTAAACAAAGTTCAATAGACTCTTTAATGTTTACCCTAAGCTCATCTAATGTGCCTCCTTGGCTTAAACAGCCATGTAACTCTGCAACTTTTCCCACATATGCACCATCTTCATCTCGCTCTATTATCACATGAAATATTTTTGCCATAAGTTGTCTAGTTTACTATCTTTTATTAATTTTACGCTATGCACAATTATTTTGTTTAAGAGAATTAAATTAAACTACAATAGTATAGCTAGGGCTCAGCTTTTTAGTCCTTGTATCCTCGCATTTGACATAATAAACCCCTTCTTTTCCTAACTGCAGTTGGTGCTGAGTATTTGTACTAGAATCCATTTTTACTGAATCTGCTAAATTAAATTCTTTAACCTTAGTTGAAAATCCGCAAACAGCAGGCTGGTCAGTATTTACAATCAAAGCTCCTCCACTTGTGTAAACCCTTATCAGCTGAGGATAAGCCCTGCCATTAACCTCTAATCTTGTATTTACAACTGCCTGTTTAAACCCATCACTGCATGTAATGCTTACATCATGTACTCCATCTGTTAAGCTGATGTTTGTTTCATGAACTGTTTCTGTAGATAAAATATTCTTGCTAAACCTAAATCCAGAACCATAACTGCATGTTGAGTTCCCATCCTGATAAACTCCTCCACTTGTCTTAACAGTAAATGGAACTATATTAGTGTAAACAGATGTATTATTTGGGTTTATTTCTTTAATAATTAAATCAGGAGTATTTACATTAAAGGCAGAGCTCGTAGTAACTTGGTTTCCAGCTTCATCAGTACATACTACATTTAAATTATGGCTGCCAATACTTAAAGTCAATTGCTGAGTGTTAGTAGTTGCCCCAGTAATTCCAAAATCCTGCTCTTCTTTGTTGTCTAATTTATAGCTACAATCTGACTTATCTGTTGTAGTCACACTCAATGTTTGTAATGGAGTCAATATTTCGCCAGTAGGCAAAGTATGGGAAGTTATTTCTAAGGGGTTAGTTCCTTTAATAATAAATTCATATCCAACATCCATTGTATTTCTTTGAGGTGAAGAATCTCTGCATCTGAAATAATACTTGTTATCTTTTCCTGCTTCTATTCCCCTAAGTCTAGTGTTGCATTTATATCCTGCTTTAAAGGCATCATACTGGTTTTCACAATTAAACTTCTGGTCCTCAGGCATCTGCTCTAAATTAGAATCTAAATTTTTATTATATCTGCATTCGCCAACTCCTGTTTTATCATCCACATGCATAAAGAAATCAACTTCATTCACATTAGAGGCAACCGAAGCCCCGTTATTGACCAATGTGCTGACAATTATTGGTTTCTCAATGTCAGGCGCTTCCTTTAACTTGAAATTTACAAAGTAATCAGCAGCCATGGCATTGTTTGCTTTATCCTTGCACCTGATATATCCAGTACATAAAGTTCCATCCCTGCATCCTTGTATTGTTTGCAGTGAAGCATTTCTAATATCAAATAATAGGAAATGTTCCTTATCAAAAAATCCATTGTCTAAAACCAGTCCATTGCTCTCAAGATTTTGTCCAGGGCTTGAAAATAATTTACAGCTAGAAACTTCATCTAAATCAAATTTAATAGCCAAAGTTGAAAAAGCAGGCACTTCATTTGTAACTTTACATCCTGCATTGGTGCTCTCTACGCTATAGTCTGCTCTTGTTCCTAAATCCTTTGCAAAGCATCTCTGGATTATAGGAGCACTTCTGTCATCTGATTCCACTTCTATGCATTTCTTTTCTTCTTTAAGATATTGACAACTCTGTCCTAGAGATTTACAATAGTACTCTGAGCAAGGCATTAATTTGCTGTTGCAAATTTCACAATTAGCAGTTTCAGGAGCAGTATAATAACCACACGTTCCACCCGATGCCCCAGCTCCGCCCAATAGGATACCTACACCGACAACTATAGCAAAAGCAATAATCGGAAAAGCAGCATTAACTGTATTAGAATCACCTAAAAAATAACCAAGAGCCCCGCCAATAATTATTCCAGGAAATCCTACAAAACTTCCAACACTTCCTAAAGCAATAGCACCATATATATCATTTCCTGCATAAGTATGTAAAGGAGTTGTATAAAATAATAAAGTTGAAATTAGCAAAATCATGAATACAGCTAATATTTTTTTTGATTTATTATTCATCCTTCTGGTGCAAACTCGTTATAATCATCTCCACTTTTTACATAAGTCTTTCCCTCATGTTCAACAACATCTTTTCCATCTGGTGTTTTTTTAGTAGGAACAATAGAATTCAATATAGTGATAAGAGCAGCATCAATAACCTTATCTTTAATAACTCCTTTAATTGTTGCTCCTCCCGCAGCTTTCGCAGTTTCAGCTGCACCAAGGGTAAATATTTCCTTTAGTGTTCCAGGAAGTATATTTTGAGGGATATAATACCCACCTAAAAATATAGTAGCTGCTGCACTCCCTCCTAAAAATGCACCTTCCAATGTAGACAAACCTTCCTTAAAGTTTCCACAATCTCCAAGATAAGTGCATTCATTTCTGTCACATGTATTTGTTCCTCCTGCACCACAAGTATTGCATGTATTTTCAAAAGAATATTTGCTGCTTGGAACTTTGTCTAATTCAAATCCTCCAGTAAAATCAAATCCAGGAGGGTATTTTGGTAGACATTCATCTATTCCATCTCCTTTAAACACACAAAAGCTTTTTTCTGGATCTTTTGAGCCTCCAAGTTTATAACATTCTTTGGAGTCACATTTATTATTCCATCCTTCTCCGCACTGGTTGCATGTTTCCCATTTGTTCTTTATGCATGCAGCATTCTCAATCTCAATACTCTTTCCTCCAACATCAATATTCTTACTTTGCGAGTCGCATATTGTTTCTCTGAAGGTGTTGCATGAATTTACTACAATTTTACCTAATTGGCAGGAATAAACATAATGTATTGTTCCAGGTTTGTTTGGATCTGAATTAGTATTAGTCATGCACCAGGATTCACCATTATATCTGATGTCCCTTCCACTTAAATCAGCCTGGGTAGTGCTTATCCTCTCTGGAGAGCTCTTTCCTTCCTCAAAGCTGTACTGCACAAACCCATTAGAAACAAAAGTGTCACCAACATTGCAATTCACATTAACACATGCATTTTGCCCACTATTATCCTGTCCACAAATAGTACCTTCTCTAAAATCACAATTTCCCTCTCTTCCTCTTTTATTTAATTCTAAATCATGAATAAATCCATCATAAGGAATCCCAACTACATTTTCTTTATTCTCTCTGGAGTCAAACCAGTAAACATCCTCCTTTTCACACTGTTTGGAAGCTTCTTTTTTCACTCCAGGGCAAACACCAGCTAAATCAGGATTGCTGCACAGCATCCCTACTTTAAACTCTCCTTTCACATCAGCGCATTCTTTAGAATTTTTTCTTCCACATGATGGAGTTGTCACGCAGCATCCTTCTTGTAAGGAATATTTCTCAGAGCATTCATTTGCAGATTTGACCTCAATATCAAAAATAGTCTCAGTGTTGTAGAGATTTCTTGCTCTCGTGCATTCTTCCTGAGTTATGGGATAAGAGCATTGCCCGTTAATGACGCATGCTCCTTTTTGGCATTGGGGAACAGCAGAGCATTCACTTGCTATAGTGGCAATTCCTCCTTGGTCAACACATTGGGCAGTGCTTATCTTCTCAGAGCAAGTTCCTTCTTTGTTTATGCAACATACTGGATTACATATATTTAATTGGGAGCATGCAAAATCGCTTTTTTTAATTCCAACTTTATTATTCACATCGAAATTTTCCAGTTCACAATTCTCAGATTTGGTATAAGAGCAGTATTCTCCATTTTTATTTTTCACGCAGCAAACATTAGGTCCGCTTGTTTGGGCATTTACAGGAATATAGCTGATTAAAAAAATTGCAATAATAAAGATAGATAAAGCTTTTTTCATCTCTTCACCCCAAACACAAACCCATCTTTCTCATTTTCACTAACAATCCTATAAACAATGCCATTATTTCCCTCAGCTCTTGTCACAGTAACTTCGCTATTCTGTAAAAAGTATTCATTCATATTAAAATCCCCATTAATCTCTCCATTTACAACATCATTCACAGCTCTGTAAATTTTCCCAAAGTCATCTTCAACAACAAGAGAAAATTCATCTACATTCAAAGAAACACGGTCTTTAGAAACAGTTAAAGGATATCTCAAGTTAACAATAACATTGCTCTCTTTAATTTCAGTACTGACCTCAATATTTTCAATCTCTTTTTTAATCTCAAAATCAAAGGAATCTAGATTGCAGTTATTAATTATTTTATTTTTAACATTTAAGGAGATTCCATTTTCAACGCCAGTTAAAGAATTCATTAAATTTGGAGAGGTTAAACTCTTGTCAACCAAAGCATTAACACTATACCCAGTATAATCAACTTTAGAATTTATAGGATTAAAATATCCAGAATTTTTTTTCAAATTTTCAAGATCAGCTGCAACAGAATCTTTCATACAACCAACAACATAAGCTTTCAAAGGCTCTAATTGAGATGCATCCAAAACAGCAGGTCTAGTAAAGTCTTGAATCGCCTCTCCATAAAAATAAACAGCAGCAAAAATAACAGCTACAATAATAATTCCTAAAATAATAAAAACTGTTACCTGTGACCTCTTTTGCATAATAATTAATATGAATAAGAGTGATATTTAAATATTCTTCTTTTATGAAATTTTATGTTTGTATTTTAACTTCTTTCCAATAGGACAATCCTCATCATGCGCCCCAGGTAGATAGCCAATGCTCATCATGAACTCATTTACAATTTCTCCTCCTGTAAATTTAAAAGTTTTCTTGAAAAGCTTAACCCATTCTTCTTTTTTCAAAGGATAATAGAAATCAAGCCATTTACAAAAAGACCCATATTCTCTCTGAATTTCCTTGATTTTTTTGGCATTATGAATTGCTGCAAGAATTTTCAATCTATTCCTAATAATACCTGGATTCTGCATTAATTTTTCAATATCTTTCTCTTTGAAGTTAGCAACAATTTCAACAGTTGAAAAAGCCTTGTAAATTCCCTTTTTCTTTTTCAGAATAGTTTCAAAAGAAAGGCCAGCCTGGCTTATCTCTAACATAAGTCTTCTAAAAAGATCATCATCACTTCCAGGTTGGAAACCATGCTCAGTATCATGATGTTCTCGATGAACATCACTTCTTAATCTAGAAAATTTGCAATAAGATATCATGTTCCTAATCGTTCTGCACTCTTGGAGCAAGAATAAATTGCAGATTCATCTTATCTCTTATCTTGTACTCTATCTTCAAAGGATAATCATTCCCAAGAGACAAGAAGGCAGTATCAGTCAGCTTAGCCCCTTTCATGATTTTTTTCAGATATTCTAAAGAGTATTTAGAAGAAAGCTTATCTCCGCTCAAGGTAATGCTGACATCATCTCCCTTAGGAAGGTCAATTCTAGCATTGCTTAAATTCCCTGAAGCTTGAACAGAGAACTGGGACTTTTCCAGACCAAACAAAACAGCATCAGAAACAACACCCATGTCTTCAATTGCTTCTTCTAATAGATCAGTAGAAATCTCAAGATTGCCTAAAAACTTCAATTGGGGCTCTTTTTGTTTTTGATCCTCTAGATTAAGTAGAGCAAGATTAAATGTCCTTTTGGAATCGCCAGTCAATTCTATCTTCAACTTGTTTTTATTCAATTCCAGGGTCAAAACATCTGAAGGCTTGGCTCTTTTCAAGATTTGCTTGAAATTATCTAGATTAACAGAGATATCCACAGAATTTTCAAGGGAATATTCAACAAAAGCAGAGCTAAGCAAATTAAATTTGACCATTGCAACATTAGCGGGATCCATGGCAACAAGCTCAACATTGTTCTCATTAATTTTAAAAGTTACTTCATTAACAAGCTCAGAAATAATATTCACAGGGTCTTTCAAAAATCTGGTCTCAGCCAAAGTAAGTTTCATAATCACTAAATTAAAAGAGGTGCTTAAATGGTTTTTGGTAATGAGTTATAATTATTGGAGTAAGGATTTCACTTTAATATATCTATCAACATCTGTTCCAGATAAATCCTGAGCAAAATGCCCCTGAATTTCAAATCCCTCTTCATACGGCAGTAAAACGCCAAAAATCTTTACAAAATCATTGACTCCTAAGTTTGTTTCAACTTCAGCAGCAATACTTCCAGTATTGTCATCGATTACAAGTTTCCCTTCATTTTTAGAAACAATAAACCCAGAAACAGCTATTTTCACATCATTTTTACTTAAGTCTTTAATGAACTTTTCTCTATATCCTGGTATTAAAGGATTAGTCATACTGTCTCCACTGATGCCTGCATTTAGCGCATCTAAAAAATCGAGTTTCAGATTCATCAGAGCTTCTTGTCTGGGCAGTCCAATAATAAGCCTTTAAATGCCCGCATTTAGGGCAATCCATCTCAGTCAAAGGCAAAGTTTCAATAGTCTTGTCAACAATCTCCAGTCTGTTGCCTTTCTCCAATTTTTCTTTTATGCTAATACTCTTCTTTTGCCTAGATCTATAACCGCATAAGCAGACTATTTTCTTTGGGTCTTCTTTATTGGGTATAAGTAGGCTTTTACACTTAGGACAAAACAGCATTTTTTACTCCTCCTACAATCTCTGAGGCCAAAACCTTAATCCACCCTAAATAAGGAATCCTAAATAAAGCTTTCCCTATTATTCTCTCTTTTGTTATGCTTCTTTCTCCTAAGCTTTCAGAAGAATCACTATTAGCATCTCCCTTGGTTTGGTAAACTTCCCCATTTTTGGCAATAATTCTATGAATTATAGGATTATTTGAATTTGCAGTAAACACGATAATTTCACCAACTTCAAAGATTTCCTTTCCCTTTAAAAAGATTATATCTCCCTTGCTAAATCCATTGCTCATGCTCCATGTTCTAAACTCCTCTTTGCTAATTCCTCTGCTTTCATACCATTCCCCTTGCCTTTCCCACCACTCATTAAAATTGCCCTGATGGTTCATGCTCTCAGAAACAACAGCTACTACAGGATGGCTTGTCCCTAAGATTAGCCCTAATCCAGGGAAAAGCAGGAATTTTACAATTAGAAAAGCTAAAATAACATTAACAATCCAAGATAAAAGAGAATCATCTTTCCATATAAAATTCCAGACTTTTTTTAATTTCATTTACTTTTTGAATTTAAAATCCATTTAATAAAAAGGTTTCTAATCTTCTTATACTTTACTAAAAAGTAGTAAAAGTAGGAAGATTTATAAAGGATAAAATTTCCAAATTGACAGCTTAAAATGAAATCAAGATTTATAAAAAGATTATCAGCATTAGCTGCTGTAGCAACGTTAAGTTTAACTAGTAAAGCATCGGCAGATGAAATAACAGCATATACTGGAATTGACACTACTTATGTAAATGCAGATTCTCTTAGAATACAAAGAAATATTAGAACAAGTGAAACTGATCTGCCCCTAGAAGATTATACGGCTTTGCCTCAAAAACAAACTGGTGATACAACAGGTATTAGTAAATACTTGCCTAAACAGTTATGCGTTCTATTTGGATTAGAAGGATATAAAAACCAATTTCCAAAAAATGATATGGCAGTAGTAGGTCTTGAATTTAGATTAACAGATCCTTCCCCTAGACTACCCGGAACATTATGGTTAATAACAAGCGGAAAGAGGGGAGAAGGAGAATCTGATGAGAGCTACAATGAATCTGGTAGCGTACATAGGATAGGTGGAGAGGTTAGGTCAAACACACCAATTAGGGCAATAGCGGGTTGTGGTTTAGATATAACAACTTCAAGCGTTAGAAGATACGATAGAGGTAGAGGATTTTACTATAATGCAGGTGTTGGGTTCGGTCCACTTCCTTATAAAGAAGGAGAAGATTTATCAGCTGCGATATTTCCACGAGGTTACAAAATGATGGTCGGTGGATCTTCTAAAAAAGGTCGGGATGTTTCTGCTAAACTCATTTGGTCATTTACTGATTAAAAGACAAAAAAGCCTTATTGATCAAATCGGTTCTCCATTTCTTAGATATCAAGCTTTCAAATATTTGAGACTTGCTAAGACCCTGAGATAAGCATTTCCGGATATAATCTCGCAGGCTGTCAACATTGATATCATCAGTTGCCTTTTCAATTTGTTGAGCAGCATATCCTTGCGCAAGAAGGAAATCAATGATATCCTGTCCAGTTTTGCGTTCCTTTAACATGCCAACAATAATATACTTCAGTTGTACTAAGTTGACCATAACTTTTTCAGGCTCAACATTTTCACTAGGTCTAGAATCTTGTTGAGGTTTTTCAAGAATTGCAGACTGGGGCTTTTCAAGAGATTTGGGAGCAGGTTCTTCAATTGAATAAACACTATCTTGTTCTTTAAACAGATTCTCAACCTCACGTTCAGTAAGCTTGTTCTCAGAAGATTTAGCCTCTATATTAGACCCAGGAAGAGAAAGCTCTTTATCAGCTTTTGGGACTACAGGCGCCACAATTGCAACATTTTTTTTATGCCTCATTTTTACTATAAGCAATACAATAAATCCTATAAGAAGAATGCTAATAGTTCCTAGAATAATCAGTCCGACAGGAGAAGAAAGGTCTTGTCCAGCAACCGTCAAAGCGCCAGTAACTTTCTCTTTATTCTGTGGGGTTTCTTGTCCAATAAAGAAAAAAACGAGAAATAATATAGAAAATAATGCTAATACATAAAAAGAAACTGGAACCTCTTTATTTTCTTCTAACATCAAGTCTCATAAAGGAAACGCATTTATATAATTTTTGATTGACTAAAATGCAGCATTAAATGATTTCTTAATATCTTCAATTTGTTTTTTTAAAGAATCAGCAGCATTCAAAAGTGCTTTTTTCGGTTCAGATTTCTTGGTTTCAACAAGCATGATAGGTTCACTTACCAAAGGATGGTCAATTGTATAAGCCGCAACGTCCACATCATTGTTATTCCAAAGTTCTCTTCTTAAGATATTGCAAAAAGTGTGATCCTCGCCAATAATCTTGAATTCAACTTTGTTTTTTTCATTCTTAATGAACTCTATTTTCATAAATAATAGCAAAAAAATAGGACTTTTAAACCTATTGCTTTTCAAGAATCCAGCATCCTGCCTCTATTTTTGCTGTTTTCTTGGTGTGAAATGGATAGCTTTTTTTTAAAGGAAGCTTGAATTTCAGAATCTTCTTAATCCTAAATCCATAGTCCTTTGTTATTTTTTCAATAAATCTAGCAGTAGAAATTTTATGTATGGAATAAACTTTATCAGCTATCCCAAATGACTTAATTAAAAATTCTCTGTCAGCATGTCTCTTCCTGGTTCCATAAGGGGGGTTTTGTATTACAGTATCAACTTTTTTATTAAATTCCTTGACATCCGCATGAACAAAGCTGCATATTCTGCTATTAATATTGTTCTTTGCAAGAGCAAGAGCATCTCCATCCTTCTCAACAGCATATATTCTCTTAGCTTTCAACAAAACACATCCCAAGCTAAAAACTCCTGTTCCAGCACCAAGATCTGCAATTACCTTGCCATGAACATCTCCTTCCAAATAAGCTTGCCAAAGAATCTCTGCTGCAATTTCTGAATCCGTGATATACTGCTCAAGCTTAATTTTTGGCTGGCTAAAAGAAGAAATTCTAGAAAGTTCAATAGCTAACTGGGATTTACTTATCATGTTTTGACTTTATTAAATCCCCTATAGTCATGGGTGCATCAGACTTCAGTTTTTTAACAACATTTCCACCAGCATAGTCCTTTGAAATTATGCTAATCCCAAGAGTCTTCTCAATCTTTTTGGCCAATTCAATAGTAGGTTTCAATTTACCCGCTTCTATATGATGAAGAGATGATTCTTTCTCTGCTAAAATCTTTGCCAGTTCGTCTTGTGTCAGTCCTTTCCTTTCTCTTGCATTTTTAATTTTTAAAAAATAATCATCTTCTATAATATCTATTTCTTCCACTTTGCTTGTAGCAGTTTTCTTAATTCGCTTAACAGAATTTTCAATAGTTCTTCCAAATTTAGCGCAATTTTCACAGACAGAAACAGAAGTTCCTTCTATCAAAGACTTGACAAGCCTTTCTCTTGAAGCTCCACAGATATGGCAGGCAGGCATTTTAAACCGTTTCTCCTAATAATTCTAGAATTTCTCTTTCACTTATATATCCTTCTACTTTCTCCTGATAATTCAAAACAAGCGTGGGGGCTACAGTAATATTGTAATAGGCTTTCAAAGAGCTCAGAGCAGGCTCTTCAAAATCGCTGTCAACAGAAAATACAATAGTGTTATTTAAATCACTGACAAGAGAGTCCAAAGCATAACCTTGATTTAACGATTCTTGGTTGTCTTTAGTGTTATAAAAAAATAGGATAACATTAGAGTCTTCGCCATTGCAGGAGTCAAGCATTTCCTTTCTGAGGGTATAAGCTCTTAACTCAAGCAAAAAATATTTTCTTTTTAGTTTATTATACAGTTCAGCATCACTAACACTTCTTGCATCATATTTAGTGATAGTCCTGCCAATTTCACCAAGGTTTTCTCCAAGTTTCTGCATTCTGTTGTCTAATAAAGGGCAGTCTTGAACAGTAAAAACATCAAAAAATTCTTTTTCAGTAACAAAGCTGTCAGTATCGAGCTGTATGTCTAATATCATTCCATCACCACTACTAAGCCTAGAGACATCAAACAATTTTCCAACATAAAATCCCAGCAAAAATATAAAAAAAGCTATAATGAAAGCAGTAACCAGCATATCCTTTCTAAAAACCTTTACCATTTTTTCTTAGCTCTCAAAAATTCTAATGAAGCAGCATGAACCCACTGCATACTTCTAAAAAGAGGATAAACAAAAAGATATAAAAGTGATGGTATATAAAACATCCATCTTTCCTTAACATATTTATGCGCTTCAATATACAGATAAAGAGCAGATACTAGAACTACAAAAGAGGGGAATAAGAGCCTCCAGTTTAATTCTAGGAGAAATTGTTTAACTGATGGCAAGGTAAAATAGTCAAAAAAATTGTATCCAGTTATGTAAATCATTGAAAATAGGTTAATCAGTTCATCAATGAGGTGATACCCAAACAAAGCAATAGATAAGAAAACAGAAAGTAAGACAAAGATTTCCAGAGGAATCTGAAACAGGCCCAATAATCCAAATTTAGTGTTAAAGGCTATCTTCTTGTATTTCAAAGTATTATAAATAAATCCTCTGAACCACCTTACTCTCTGATTCCACATCTTGCTTATTTTATCAGGAACTCTAGTGTAAAAATTTCCCTTTTCGCACATAAGAACTCTATGTCCATGAAATCGCATCCTCATAGCTATCTCAAAATCTTCAGTTAAATTTCCTTCGTCAAATCTTCCAATTTTTTTGATTATCTCAGTTCTAAAAAGGCTTAGGGCATTGGTTGTATGGAGAGTGTCTACAGAGCCTGTTAGTTTTCTCATGAACGCAGTCATAATATACTCAAGCCTCTGCATTTTTTCAACCCAACTCCCCTGGTTTTTAATAAGAGTAATAGCAACAACTGCCCCTACATTTTCATTACCTTTCTCATAAAACCTATTAACAAGATTCTTTAGAAGATCCTTGGATGCATAAGAGTCAGCATCATAAACCCAAAAAAATTCTCCATGCGCATGTTTTAGCGCAGTATTCATCGCACCGGCCTTGCCCTTATTATTAACATGTCTTAAAAGTTTTACATTCTTATGTCTGGAGATAAACTTTTTCGTAACAAGAAAAGTATTATCGCTGCTTTTATCATCAACAACAATAATTTCTATCTTATCACTAGGATAATCTAGCCTGAGAATGCATTCCAAGGTAGACACAATGCTTTTTTCTTCATTCCACGCAGGAACTGCAACAGTAACTAAAGGAAATTTTTTTAAGAGGACATTCTTTTTTTCATGTTGTTTGATGGTAGAATTGATAATTCCCCAGAATAGAGAGATGAATACAGAAAGAAATGCCATGGACCATATATAAAAAGTAAAAGGGGTAAGCAAGCAAATCACCTCAGAAATTAACTCTCCAGATATCTATACCATTACGGGAATAAATTCTCTTGAAATTATTTCCGCTAAATTGCAAAACAAATAGCAACCCTTCCTCAGGTTCATTCCACACAAGTCCATTTTTCATATCTTGAGTAATATAGATATACTTCACATTGTACTTTCTCAATATGCCTTTTGTTGCCTCAAAATCCCTGGAATTAAACAGAATATTGGCGTCATTCAGCCTTTCTTTAAGCTGGGGTGCGTACAAAAAGTTTTCATCTAAAACATTTGGTCTTGAAGCAATGGAATTGATAAATATGCCATTTGTATAATGGGAAAACACAACATCTTCAGGATAAGAGTTATCCTTAATAAACTCTAAGCTTTCAACCATATCCTCTGAAGGAGGAAGCTGTGGAATCTTGGCTAAAAAGCTCAATCCTGAAAATATAAGACCAGAGATTAGCAAGATGAGTGTAAGGTTTTTGATGATAAGGGATTCCCACTTGGAATTGTAAAGCTCAATAAGGCCCAAAGAGATAACAGGGGACATGACAAGAGCAAGATAAATGCTAGCTTTCTGATTAATAATGAAAATGAAGAAAAGTGCCAGAAGGGAGAGATAAATGTTGGAATAAGCATACTTGCTTTTCCATAAATGTCTCAGTCCAAAAAATATCAAAAATACAGAAAAGAGGCTAATGCCAAAATTTCCTCCAAACTCAGAAACTGTTCTCAAAAGCAAGTCCTTTTCATGAATTAAGTATACAAGTGAAAACTCGCTAAATTGTTTCAAATACACTAAGGTAAGAAGGGAAAAAATACCCAGAACCACAGCTTTAATAAATGAAGTATGCCTCTTAATGTCATAAAAAATGAGGAATAACAGAGAGAATATAGCATGAATATAACCGAAAAAAGGCATCAAAAGAAACAATATGACCGCTAACCCATTGAAAATTTTTTTCTCAGTCAGCAGCAAATAAATAGCTAAAATATTCAAAAACACAGGAATGGTAAAGGAATTGAAAACAGTAAATGCATAAATAAAAGGCGGACTAAATATCAAGACAGTAGATGTAATGAGAATAAGCCTCTCTTCAATATTATACCTCTTCATTATAAAAAAGCAGAGGATTATGGTTATTACGCCTAAGAGAAATGGGAGCCAGTTCAGGACAATATTTGTAGGAAAAACCTTCTCAAAGTAGTGCAGCGCAAAAGGAGTTCCAGCAGGATAAAGAAATTCTCTTGATCCGAAGCTTAATGGGTCCACGTCCGGAATGCTTGTATCTCTCACCAAATCAGCAAGTCTTTGGTTATGGTAAGGCTCAAATCCATTTACAATATCAACCCCCTTCACAAGAATAGGTGTTCCAAGTACAATTATTGCAAGAATTACAACTGCAATCCTATTAGCATACAATTTTATAAATTGTTGGTCTTTCATGTTCAAAACAAGATCTATCTCCGACATAGAGTATTCTCTCTATGTCATATGTTTCTTTCGTCTTATCAGAGAGTAAAACAAATTGGATATGATTCCTCTTCATAATCTCTAATGCTTTAGATTCTGAAAATGTTTTATACATTACCTCAGCTTCACTAAGCCTCTGTACAGGATTCGGAGCTAAAAGAAAGTTAGAGTCAATGAAGTTTTTCCTTCCAGAAAAATAGCTGATAATGTTCCCTTCATTGAATGCAGAAAGAACCACAGCATTAGAATCAGAGTTTTCTCTAAGGTAAGCTAAATCCTCAATTGCATAATCCTCAACTTCATTTTCATAGTAATAAAATGAAGAAAAGAAGCCAAAAACGGCTATTACAAAAACAAATAAAGCTACAAAAAGGGAATAATGCGCTGAAAGCTTAGTAACGCTGAAATAACTCAAAATCTTTCTTATGCTTAAGGCAGATGTCAAAGTCAAAAAAATTCCCAAAAATAAAATGCCCGTTGATAAGTCTATTAATTTTAATAGGAAAAGTACAAGAACCGCAACAATAGGGCTGCTCAGCAATATAACGCTTTCTCGATTCTTGTCATGCAGGCCAAGATAGATTCCAAAAATGCCAAGAACTAATGGAGCAACTCCAATAATAAATAAAGAGTCAGATAAGCTAAAACTCGAAAAATAATAGTCAAATATCTGCTTAGGTATATTTTGGTTAATTGATGAAGCCCCATATTGAAGAAGCACTTTCCTGAATATAACTAAGTTAAACAAAAGCATAGAGAAAAAAGAAAAGATGATTGCCTCCCTCTTTATGCCAGAAATTTCCATAGATTCTGAAACCAGGATTATAGTATAAAATAAAAGTGAAAGCATAAATAAAAAAGAAGAAGGATGTATCCATGGTAGAAGAAAAGACAAAACAATGAACAAAATCAAGAATTTATTTTCACTGATCTTCATCAAGCAGTAGACCATCATTAAAATTGCAGGGATTGCTAAAGAGTAGGGAGAAACTTGGTTTAAAGTGACTTTGGATACAATAGGGATTAAAGAGGACATAAATGCAGTTATCAGAGAAGCAGTTTTATCCTTAGTCAGCTCAGCAGCAATAAAATACACAATCAAAGGTATAAGTGAAATAAAAACCTCTGGAATGATCTTAGTATAAAAAGGAATAAATGAAAGAAAAGCCATGATTCCATGGAATAATTGCGGTTTTGCAACATCTCTGCCTCCATAGCTAAGAGGGTCATATGTCACAAAATTTTGTGCATCTTTAATTGATTCTATTAATCGCAATTGCGCATATGCTTCATCATTTGCAAAATATTCTAATTGAAAGGAAAAAAATAGTCTCACTGAAAATGTCAAGACAAAAAGCAAAATTAGCAAATAAACGTGTTTTTTCATTTTTCCTTGGGTAAAACCTTAAGAATCTCTTGTGTATCTGGTTGTTTATCTAATTCATTAAACTTTTGCTGCAGCTTGTCCTCCACAACGTCAAAATAATCATAAAACTTTGAATTTAGTTTTAGCTTTCTTGTCCTCCCACTTTTTTCAGAGATGATAAACTCCAATTCCTTGAGTTTTTTAATATGGTCATATGCGCCATTGCCCCTCATTTTAATAATTTCAGACTGCAAGGCAGGATTCCTGTATGCAATTAAAGCAAGAGTCTCCTGTGTCGACTTATCAAGCTCAGATTCAGATAATAGTTTAGTTGTTAAATGCAAATATTCCTTTTTGATGTTCAAAGAAGCAACATTATTGTCAACGGTAATCATCAGAGCAGACTCTCTTCTTTTATAGTCTTCAGCAAGCTGGTTAAGTGCGTCCCTTACAATGCCAACAGAGCCAATGCTGCAAAGAGAAGCAATTTCTTCAAACGTGATAGCTCTTCCTACAGTAAATAAAATAGTCTCTATTCTATTCTTAACCTCTTGCATAATGTTCCACAGTCATGGCTATTTTTAAATTTTTGGAATTAAAAAAAGCCTTATTTATCTTATAGCAAATCTTAGCAAAGCAACTATTCCAGTAATCTCTTTAATTTGCTTTCCTTCTTTAGTCTCAGTAGAAACAAACTCAACAGTAGCACCTATCCTGTTAGCTTTAGCTTCCAGCTCCTCAGAAACACTTTCCTCTATATCCTCAGATAGCAAAAGCATTTCAACAGCTCCCATTTCTAAGGCTTTATCCACCTCTTCTTTTCCATAGGCAACTTTCTCAGGTTGTTTAGCTAAAGTTTCAAGAACTTTATTCACGAGATTTTTCTCTTTGATAATAGATTCCTGAGCTAATAAGTCGCTGGATTTGTCTACAAGCTCATTCAAGCCAAATTCTCCGGTATAGCTCAAGTCTTTTACGCCAATAACCTTTTTCTTAAGTTCATTATTCAAGTAATCTCCATCCAGGAAAGTTTCTTTAGTTGGTCCAGGCCCTCCAATAATAATCCCCTTAATCTCTTTTTTGCCTAAAAATTCTTTATTGGCATATTCTGCTATTCTCTTATAGAAATCTTTTGCTGCTCCTTCCCTTAATCTTGCAAATCTCGCCTGGGAATTATGCACAAGTATATTATTAGCAACAAAATTACCATGGGCCACCTCAATATCTATCATAATAACCTCTTTATCAATAACTTTAATAGATTTTATTTTCACAGGATTCCCTTTTGCATCAAGAACTATATCTTCTTTAGTCAGCTCAAAAGCAGTTTTTGTAATCCCTCCATCCAGAAATAACAGATGATCTGCGCTGCATTGCAGCTCATCTTCAAAAGTTTTAATGATGTAAATGTTATTTTTGGCTGTTTTCCATACTTTATTTACTTTTGAAATAACATTTCTTTTATTTTCAAAATCATAAGAAACAACCTCATCACTTTCTTCTAGGTCTTCAATATGCACTAATTGTCCATCTGCAAGGTCTATTGAAGTATCTGGCATCAAGCACTGCCCACCTGCTTTTATTTTGCCAGGAACTCCTGAAGTCAAATGAATCAGCTCTGTCACAGTATTCCCTCTTAACAACCCCAATGTTCCATCTCTATTATCCACCACAATAAGCGCATAAACCTCCTTGATTTCAAGCATATTTTTCAAAATATCAAGAACAAAAGTCTGGTCGCATCTATACAGCCTTGTTTGGATAGGAACAGGAGGCTCAATGCTCCACACCTTAATGTCAATCTTGCTCTCATTCTGTGAAGCATTCCCTGCAAAAGCAGCTAACCCATTTTCTGGAGTTTTTTTATAAAGCCTCAAATGCCTTATCATTTTTTCTAAAGAATCAATAACTCTTTGTCTGTTATTCTTGTCCTTTATATTCGTAGCTGTTCCTTGCTCCTGCTCAAGATGCTGGATTATCTTAATAATATCATATCCCTGAGGGACATAGACAGAAACAAGCTCAGTATGCCTGCCTCTTATTGCTTCTAATTCCCTAATAAACTTCTTTAATCTCTGAGCATTCTTTTTATCCATCTTAAAACGAAATTTCCAGTTCTTTACCAAAAGATAAAGACCTTGTATTTGTAACTGCCTTAAAATCTTCTAAGAGATCTCTTTCAAATTTCTCATATTTTCCAGGCAAGGTAATATCCACACTCTCTTTTAAAGACTTTTTGTTTTTATTTTTGTGCATTCTTACTTCAGAAATTAAATTCATTAGCTCTTCATACCTTTTATTTAAATCCTTGTCAATAGAGCCAGTTTTCGGCCACTCGCTCAGATGGATGCTCTTTACTTTCTCTCTTTTCAAGAAATATTTTTGATAAACCTCCTCAGTTATGTGAGGAATAATAGGTGCAATCAGTTTTACAATCGTTAACAAAGAGGTATACAATACATATTGCGCAGATGCCCTAGAATCTTTTCCTCTCTTGTCAGGATTATAAATCCTGTCCTTTATAATTTCCAAATAATTATCGCAAAAAGTATGCCAGAAGAAATTTTCAACTTCAAGTTTAACTTTAGAATATTCATAAGATTCAAATGAATCAGTACAATTTTTTACAAGCTCATTCAGTTTTGAAAGCTGAGATTTATCAACCGTTAAAATCTTCTTAGGCTTTTTTGAATCAAAATCATCTAAATGCATGAATGCAAACTTAGAAGCATTCCATAACTTTATTGTAAATTTCTGGCACGTTATCAATTCTTTTTCCTGGAAAGCTAAATTTTCTCCCAACTTGGATCCAGCAGCCCAAAATCTTAAGCAATCCGCAGAATATTTTTTCATAACCTCCTGTGGCTCAATAACATTTCCTTTAGATTTAGACATCTTCCTCCCTTTTGGGTCCAATCCCCATCCGCTGATCATAACATCTTTCCAGGGATTCTTTTTATTGTGTAATTGGCTCTTTACTAAAGTGTTAAATAGCCAGAATGTAATTATGTCCTGAGCTTGAGCTCTTAATGACATTGGGAACAATCTCTTTTTCAAATTTTCATCTTTTATTAGCTCAATTGCAATTCTAGGGGTCAAAGAAGAAGTTGCCCACGTGTCCAAAACATCTTTTTCAGGTATGAATTCTTTACAAGAGCATTTAGGGCATTTCTTCATCTTAGGCTTATTACATAAAGGATCAACAGGCAGGTCTTTTACATCTGCTAATATTACCTCTTCGCAATTTTTGCAATACCATACTGGAAAAGGAATTCCAAAATATCTTTGCCTGGAAATGCACCAGTCCCATTGAAGTCCTTTCACCCAGTTGTCATATCTTACTCTCATATGCTCAGGATGCCATTTAATTTTGTTCCCCTCTTTCAAAAACAATACCTTCAAATCCAGGTATTTGATAAACCACTGCTTAGTCTCCAGAATTTCAATTTCTGTTCCGCATCTTTCATGGGCATTCACATTATGCATAATCTCTTTCTGGGACAAAATCAAATTTTCTTTCTTAAGGTCCTCAATTATTTTGCTTCTTGCTTCTTTTATGCTCATTCCAGAATACTTCCCGGAATTAATCATCTTCCCCTCTCTGCTTATAACAACCTTGCAGGGCAAGTTATATGCCTTATACCATTCAATATCTGTAGCATCTCCAAATGTGCAGCACATAACTATTCCAGATCCTTTATCAATCTCAACTCTCTCATCAGTCAGTATTCTGACTTCATTGTTAAAAACCGGAACAACAGCAGTTTTTCCTATTAAATTTTTATGCCTCTTATCTTTAGGGTTAACAAATATTGCAACACAGGCAGATAGCATTTCAGGTCTTGTTGTGCTTATCACAATCTCTCCTTTGTCTTTTAGCTTAAACCTGACATCATTAAAATAGGACTTCAGTTCCTTATCTTCTAATTCAACTTGTGCGATTGCAGTCATACACTCAGGGCACCATATGGTAGGCGCTTCTTTTTGGTATTCTCTTCCTTTTCTATACAATTCTAAAAATGATTTTTGAGAAATTTTTTGGCAGTGCTTGTTTATTGTAGTATAAAACAAAGAAAAATCACAGCTCATGCCAATATTCTTCCAATCTTGAATGTATTTTGGCCTGAACTCTTTTTCTAAAGCATCTAAGCAGAGTTTAACAAATTCTTTTCTATCCATGTTTACTGCCTTAACTTTTTTCTCTGTTTCAATTAGCCTTTCAGTAGGCAGTCCATTATCATCCGTCCCAAAAGGATAAAATAAGTTATAGCCCTTCATTCTTTTATATCTTGCAATGAAGTCCATTTGTGAATAAGAGAAAGCATGTCCCATATGCATTTTTCCAGAAACTGTAGGTGGTGGTGTGTCAATAGAAAATACAGGTTTTTTGCTTTCTAAACCAAATTTATAAATCCTACTTTCTTCCCAGAACTTTTGCAGTCTTGGCTCTGCTTCTTTTGCATCATAATTCTCTTGTAAAGCCATGAGTTTTCCCTGTAAACAAACTATTTAAAGATTTTTAATGACTTTATCTCTTACAATCTTAACAGAGTTATCAAGGTATTTAATATAATCCTCCTTAACAATTTTATTTGCTTCTTTCATCACAGAATATATCTTTCTGACATTTACATTAGAGGATTTTAATGATCTATACTTTCTTAAAGTTAATAATTTGAGAACAATACTCTTCATAGAGTAAGGTTTTTTTAATTTTGCCAGTTTATAGGTATCACTCACCGCTTTTTTTAATTTATCATGTTTCAAAACTTTTTCAAGATAGTAAACAATGTCTTCTTCCTTTACATATTTAATAGACTCTATAAGTGATTCTACCAGAGAAGGGTCTCTTTTTAAAAGAATCTTATCAATAGAAGTCTCAACAGCAGCATGTCCCATATCAATAGAAACATTAAACTTTTTAGAAATAATTTCCGCTTTTTTTATCACATAAATTTTATGCATGTATTCATCAACAAGTATATGTGACTTAATTCCCGCAGTTAAATACTTGGCCTTTTTGTCTTTCTTTAACTTACTTACAAGCCTCTTCATAAGAATATGTTTTCTATCTCTTGTAATCAATAAGGTTACATCTGGCAATATGCTTCCCAAAATAAACTGTTTTTTATTGCACACTTTTCTGCTTATATAAACATGGGTTATAGAATAGGGCATGAATTTCTTAGTTTTGTATTCTTTAAATAATATTTGATTTAGAAATCTTTATAAGATTGTCTTAGTGTCTTTTTAAATAAGGGACAGTAGCTCAGTCCGGGAGAGCATCAAGGCCAGTTTATTCTGACTTGATCTCAGACACGGCTGAAGGGTTTCTGGCTACAGAAACCGTGGTGAAAGGGCTAAGAAATCTTATCTTCCACAATCAGGAGTTCAAATCTCCTCTGTCCCATTCAACTTTCTTTTATTGGAGAAACCAACGTCTTTTATCCATTTAGAGACCATTAGATTTCCATTTAAGGAAATATTATACCTCGTAGACTTTACAAATTTTCGATATATATTTAAACAATCAAAACTTTTCTAAAAATATGGATACAGTTGCAAACATCATGACTAAAGATGTTCAAACTTCTTCAGAAAATGAAACTATCATGAACATCGCAAGGATGATGTACTCCAGAAAAATAGGCTCTGTTGTTATAGTAAGATATATCAAGCCCATAGGTATAATAACTGAAAGGGACATGACTTATAAAGTAGTTGCCAACAACATCCAGTCGAAAATAGCAACAGCAAAAGATATCATGACCTCTCCAATCATCTCAATAAATCCAAATGACAATGTTTATTATGCTTTTAAGGTTATGAATGAAAAAGGAATAAAAAAGCTTCCAGTAGTAAATGAAAATGAGGGGTTAGTTGGTATTTTAACACAAACAGACATACTTCGTTATTTCAATCAGCAGAGAAAAGAATTTGTAATAAATGCACTAAGGGGAGCGCATAAAGGGGTATATTCAGTAGAAGGTTAAAAGAAAGCTTTTTAAAATCACTCTTTCTTGGTTTAAACATGGCAACAATATATGATGCTGATCCAAATAAGCTTGTTGATAAAGCTTCAGAAGAGCTTAAAAAAATTATAAAAAAGCCGGAATGGGCCGAATTTGTAAAAACAGGGATGGCTAAAGAAAGGCCCCCCGTGAACAAAGATTGGTGGTATAAAAGGGCAGCAGCTGTATTAAGGACAGTTTACATGAAAGGGCCTGTTGGCACAAACAAGCTTAGGGTAAAGTTTAGCAGTAAAAAGAATCGGGGGTTTAAACCAGAAAAAACCTATCCAGCAGGAGGTAAAATAATAAGGGTAATACTTCAAGAGTTGGAATCAGCCAAGCTTGTTCAAAAAGGAGAAAAAGGAAGTCATAAAGGAAGGATTATTACTCCAAAAGGAAAAAGCTTTCTCGATAAATTTTCAAAATGAATATAGATGAAATAAAGAGAAAAAAATTGGAGGAAATTCAGCAAAAATACGCTCAAGGATTTACAGAAGAAGAAGCTCTTAAAAATCAGATCAGCCAAATAGAAAGTTTAGCTAAACAGTTGCTAGATAAAGAGGCTTTATCAAGATTTGGTAATATAAAAGCAGCTCATCCAGAAAAAGCAATCCAGATTGCCTCAGTAATAATACAATTGGCAAGAGCAGATAGAATAAAAGAAAAATTAACAGATAGGCAGTTTAAGGAAATATTAACTCTTCTGCAGGAAAAAAAGGATTTTAAAATAACAAGGAAATAAAATGAGTAGATATAAAGGCTTGGCTAAGAAATTAAGATTGGCAAAGAGATTAAAGCAGACTAGATGGGCTCCTTTTTGGACAGTGCCTAAAATTTATGGCAAGAACAGAAGAGTTCATCCCGGTCGTCATACTGCTGTAAAAAGGCATTGGAGAAGAAACAAAACAGACGCATAAAATGGCACTTGAAAGAATTTACACCATACCATTGAGAAGAGAGTTCATGAAAGCTCCTAATTACAGAAAGACAAAAAGAAGTGTCTCTGCTGTTCGCGAATTCTTGCAGAAACATATGAAGTGTGAAGAAGTGAAAATAGGAAAATATCTAAATCTAGAATTATGGAAGCATGGCAGAAAAAACCCTCCTCCAAAAATCCAGGTAAAGGCAATAAAAGATAAAGTAAAAATAAAAGATAAAGAAATAGAGATAGTAAAAGCAGAGCTGCTTAATGCTCCTATTGAATTCCAAAAAGAAACAAAGAAGGAAAAGACTCCAGTAATACAGGCTGAAACAAAAGATGATAAATTAGAGTTAGAGAAAAAAGAAGTCTTGATGCATGAAGAAAAGAAAGAAACAAAGATGCAAATGCAGGAAGAAACAAAAACAAAAGATTTCCTAAAGCATGAAAAAGAGTCTACCCAGCAAGTCCAGGAAAAAATGCGCTCTCAGGAGATTATAACTTCTCCTCAAAAACCAAGGCACGAGCATCATGATTCCAAAGGTAAGAAAAAGTAAAATATGCTCTTGATAATAACTTCTCTTATAAGGGCAAGTTAAAAGGGTATAAATAATCTATTTACATTTTCTTTAATATTGGTAATAAATAGAAAAGTTTAAATATAATTACTAATAATTATTGCTAATAAGTGAAAGTAAATGAAGCTCATAATAACAATACATGCTAGGCAACAAATGTTTGAAAGAGGGATAGATGAAGACCAAATAAAAAATGTTATAAAAAAGGGTTCAAAGATAAAGCAAACAGATGGATTAAAATCAGTTTACCAATATGCGGGAGTATGTTATAAGATACGCGGAGATAAGTATATAATAAAAACTGTTACAATAGAGTGATGGATATGAAAAATAAATGCTATATATGTGAAAAAGGAGATTTAGAAAAGAAAAAAATTGATTATAATCTTTATGAAGTGGATTTAGGTAAATTTGATGCTGAGATTTGTAGTAAATGCGGTGAAACTTTCTTTGATGAAGACGTCTCAAAAAAGATGACCGAAGTTGCAAAAAAAAAGGGATTATGGGGGTTGCAGGCAAAGACAAAAATTGGCCAGGCAGGCACAACATTAGATATCCGGCTTCCTAAGAAGATTATAGAGTTCATGAGCTTAGAAAAGGGGAAAGAGGTAGAGATGTATCCAGAAGGTAAAAATAAGCTTGTAATCACAACAGAATAATCTGCGTGTTATGTTTAGTATGAAAACAACAAAGATAAAAAAATTTGTCCAAATAACCTCTCCTCAAAAACCAAGGCACGAGCATCACGATGCAAAAGGCAAAAAGAAATAACTATCTTTTTTTCCTTATTTTAACAGATCTGCAATCTTTAATAATCTTATTAAACATTACAATAGCTAGGGTAAATGTAATTATAAAAAGAGGCGAAACAATTGATTCATATCCTTTTAAATCTATAACCTTTAGAAGAACAAGTATCCTTAAAACTTTAGATATAATAAAGAGTAGAAAACTCAAGAGAATAACATACAATACCTTACCAAGCCTACCCCTTGATAAACTTGCAGAACTAAAAGTATAAATAACACATATGACTGCAAAAATCAAGCTAACAATTTCCAAATAGATACTTATCATATTACCTCTTTTTTATTAAATCCTCTATTGATACCAACTCTATGTTTTTTATTTTTTTTATTTCTTTATTAACTTTTCTATCATAATAAAACATTAATAGTAAAACAAGGGTTAATACTATAAAGCCAAAAAGAAGGGGCATAGCAGATTCTTCATTTTCCTTTTCTTCAATCTTCCCCACAATAAAATCTGCACCAAATTTTTTATCTTCAAAAGCAACTTCTAATCTATACTTTCCAAGCTTGGCGTCTCTAGGTATATTAAACTCAAGTTTTGTTTTAACTTCTGACTCTATTGCAAAATCTTTCCTAATTTCGGAGATTTTGTTCCCTTCACTATCAATTATAATTGCTGTAACTGTTCTGTCAACTCTAGTAGATGTATCTTCAATTTTGTAGATATTTAAGTTTGCAATAAGTTTCTCACCAGGCTTGATGAATAGGTAGTTATAAGGAATGTCAATATCTGCAACTATCTTTGCATCCGCAAAATATGAAAAAATAAAGAAAAATGCAAAAATTAAAAAATAAACTTTTTTCATATACTTATAATTCCTCTTATCATTTCAAAAATCGTAGGTTTATAGCTAAAATTCAATAATTTAGCTCCAAGTTTTTTATATGCTATGGAAGCCTTGCTCATGTTTTTAAAATCTACAATTGGCATTTTATGGGCAATAGCTCTTGCAATATTTTCATCTTCAGGTATCTCTGATAAAATTCTGGATCCTAGTGATCTCCCAATATCTTCGCTCTTTAGCTCATAGCTCTTATGTTTAACCCTATTCAAAACAATCCCCAATACATTCCTCTTTAGCAGCTTAGCATACTCAACCCCTTTAGTAGCTGCTATAGCAGAGGGAAGATCAGGATTTGCTACCATAATAATGGCATCAGATGCAAGTATGGCCGCTATAGACTCTGCATTGAATCCAGGAGCAGTATCTAAAA
This sequence comes from Candidatus Woesearchaeota archaeon, assembly GCA_016203115.1. Lineage (GTDB taxonomy): Archaea > Nanobdellota > Nanobdellia > SCGC-AAA011-G17 > GW2011-AR20 > JACQNJ01. The sequence continues at coordinate 3,176 of JACQNJ010000016.1, read as the reverse complement.
TGACAATGTCATATTTTTGAACTAGTCTTGTAAGCAGGATATCATAATAATCAGTCAGTCTTCTTATTCTTTCCTGTAATGTCGCTGGCTTATATCTTAATTCTATGGATAATGCAGAAGGAATTACATGCAGCTTGGAGTTATATGTGTAGATAGCATTTGTTATTGGAAAATTTTTGTCAATAACTTCCTTTAAGGTAACAGGAGGATTTGTTAAGCCAAAATGAAGCCCAAGGCTGGCAGTCCCTATATTAGTATCCAAAACTAAAGTTTTTTTCCCATACAATGAAAAAACAACAGCCAAATTTGCTGCCGTAGTAGTCTTCCCAGAGCCGCCTTTTGGAGATGTAATCGCAATAACCTTATTTTTTTTAAGCATTTTACTTAATCCTCCTTCTCACTTCCTCTAGAATCTCAGAGAGTTCTTCCCCTTTCTTTATAGGTTTGTTTATCGGCATATACTCTTTTTCTTTAAATTTACTCTTATCTTCTTTCTTAACATCAATTTTCTCATCTTTCTTAATTTCTTCAGGCTCTTTTTTACTTGACAAATCTCTACTGGTTCTCTTTAAAGTATCCAAAACTCTGAACTGCATAAGAATCATAATCATCACTATTGTTAAAAATAAAGCAGCAATTATTGTTGAAGAAGACAGTCCTGTAAGGCCAAAATAAAGAGGTAATTCTCTTTCAGCTCCTTCAGAAACTTCAAAAATAGAAGTGGAGGTTGAAACAGTTTCTTTTTCTCCATCAAAATATTTAACTTCAGCAGCAAGTACATACTTCCCAGCCTTCAAGAAAGGAGGCAGCTTTAAGCTCTTTACTTTTTGCAGCTGCGTTTCAACAGTTTCTTTATCAGTTTCCTCAACAACAACATTCTCATCCAGGTCTAAAATCTTATAAGTAACTTCCACATCTACCTTGCCTGTAACTCCAAGATTATACAAGAGTACATTAAAACTTATCTTTCCTCCTGCTTTAACAACAGAATATTCTTCAGGTATTCCTACCTCAACATCAAATAATGCTTTTCCAGGGCTTTTAACCTCTAAAACAACAGGCACTACTTCTGTCAATTTTGAATTTTCTATAACTATTTTCCCAACATGAACTCCTTCTTTCAAGTTCAAAGCAGAAGCCTTTATCTTTACATATTTGGTTTCAGAAACTTCTAATTCTAAGGTCTGGCTTTGTAAATCATCTTCAATAAATAAGAAATTTGAATCAGATTCCGCTTTGATGCTCAAGCTTAACTTTTTATTTCCATTATTCTTAATTTGCAAAAATTCTTCTTTTTCTTCTCCTCTATCAATCTCAATTTTTATTGTTTCTTTATCTAATGCAACAGAATAAACAGCTTTCTCTTCTTTGCCACTTCCTCCTCCGCCTCCCCCGCTGCTTCCTGTACCTCCAGAACCGTTTGAGTCAGAAGAAGCAGACTCTATTCCTATTAAAAACCTGGAAAAATGTGTTGAGGTAGCATAAAAAAGTGCAGAAACAGAATTTTCACTAGCAATAGTAGTAGACAACTCAGTCCATCCCCCAGAATTCTCAAAGATATACATTTTTACATCAGAAGTGCTGTTTGATCCCAAAAAGCTTTTAGACATGTTAAAGTAAAGTCTATAAGATCCTCCTTGCGTTCCATTAGCAGAAGTATTCCCAATCTTAATCTCAAAATACCTCAATACGCTTTCTACATCGCTTGAAGACGGTTGTGATATATTCCAGTCATAAGGAAAAGTACTATTTCTTATACTAAAATTCATAGTCCAACTTTCATTTAATCCTGTTATAAGAGGCATAAATTTACGTATGGCATGCTCGTGGAAAGTATGATTTACAAAATCAATCTCTATATCATTAAAATCTATGTCTTGATCGGGTATTATTATTGAAACACTTGCAGTCTGCTGCACAGCCTTTGTATCAAAGATAGATTTTCCAACAATAATAAAGGAGCTTAAACCATAAACTAAGAATAAAAAAGCTAAAATAAAAAAAGTAAAAACTAAGATTTCCCTCTTTTTTTTCATAAACCCTTTTATTTCTTTTTCCTTAATAAAGGTATGCTAAGCAATGCAATAAGAGCGATAACAATTAATGTTAAAGCAAATATAGGGAATAGAGGCCTGGGTTTTTCTTCTTGAGGTGCTATTGCAGATTGAGGACCAAGCTCCTCTTTTGACTTGATGAATACAGGAATAGTCTGAACTACACTACCAGATAATCCTACTGTTCCGCTGCTTTCCTTTGCTACCTGTTTAAATTGAACTTTTATCTTATAATTTCCATAAAGCTGGGCATTTCCAGGTATGTCTACTCTTACTCCAACTTTAACATCTTTCCTTCCCAAGGGAACATCATACACAATATCTTCATCAGTTAATCTAGCAATATCCCCTCCTTCCACAACTGATGCAGTTAACTTCATGTTTTCATCCCCAACCATATTCTGAAGCTGTAATTGTAAATCATTAGATTGCCCTGGATACATTACTAGAGGTTTCTCATCCCAATAGGGGCTGCTGACACCAAATGCATTTGCAAATGGCGCTATAAATAATAGTGTAATTGCAAAAACAAACACTCTTTTCATATTTTTGTTTACCATTTTTTCCACCTAACTTATTGTAACTGTCCACTCTTGCCCAGGTCCAGACCCGTTAGTTGAGTACTTCTGAGCGCTGATGCTGGCATTGATTGATTGTAAGCATATAGTTGCATTCAATGTCCCTAAGTTGACTGAATTATTCCCTCTAGCCAATGTCCCATTCGGCCTTATTGGCTTTGCAGTATTGTTAAATAATAAAGTTGCATTATTATTGCTGCATTGGAATCCAGGCACATGTGTTACACTTATGTTTCCAACAAATATCCTTTCTATTTTTGTTATCTCCCCCGAGAGGTCTATACCTGTTAAAGTAGTGCTTCCATTTGCAATATTCTTGTTACCAGTATTGCTTATATTTAAAGCAGTATTTGAGCTAGTATTAACTGAAGTTACACCTATACTTGGCCATGTGAGTGAAGCAGGGCTTATCTGTACTGCAGTTAATTGCTGGAATTCAAGCTGAGTGCTCGAATTCTCCGTTCTAGCCCCATTTACATCTCCAAAAGTAACATTTATAGTATAATTTACAGGCTGATCAAAGTACCATAAGTCCACTCTGCAT
>JACQNJ010000015.1 GCA_016203115.1 Candidatus Woesearchaeota archaeon | reverse complement strand
GTTTTAATAATATGAATAATTTTTTATAGAAATCTTTATATATAAGTTTATTGTTTACTTTAGATAAACATAATTTAAATATTTAAAACTTTTTAAAAAATAAGGAGGAAAATATGGTTGAAAAACAGAATATCAATATAAACTTGGATCATTCCAATCCAGTATTCTTTTCAGATGGAATATCTTTGTTGAACAGAAGCGACAAATTTTTCGTGGATTTTAGGCAGACAAGTCCAAGAATAGATGTTATAGGAGACAAGCAGCACCATACACATGCAGTAAAACATAATACTATAGCTCTAGATCCGATAATGGCCAAGGCTTTATTTGAATTGCTAAGAGACAGCATTTCAAAGTATGAAAAACAAATTGGAAAAATCAAAGTTCCAAAACCAAAATTCTTGAAGGAAGAACCAGTGGAGCAAGTCTCAGTTGATAGAAATTATATTGGGTAAAATGAAGAAAGAAAAATTTAAAGAAAATTTAGAGGAAGAGCAGTTGCAAGAGGAGGATGCAGGACATCCTGTAGAAGAAAACTTAGATTCATCTTTAGAAGAAGGAAGAGAAAAAAAACAATCAGAAGAATATTTGGAAATGCTTCAGAGATTAAAAGCGGAATTTGAAAACTATATGAAGAGAAATGAAGAAGAAAGAAAAGAATTTGCAAAATATGCGAAGTATGATTTGATTTTGAAACTGTTAAATATTATAGATGATTTTGAGAGGGCTTTGCAAATTAAAGAAAAAAATGAGGACTTTGTGAAGGGAATTGAAATGATTTTCAAGCAACTACAAAAAACTTTGGATGAAGAAGGAGTCAGACCTATAAAATCACTAGGGGAAACTTTTGATCCTTACAAGCATGATGTAGTTGGGAAAGTTGAGCATGATGATCATGAAGATGTTATTGTTGAAGAAATTAAAAGAGGATATCAATTAAAAGATAAAATTTTGAGGCCGAGCTTAGTAAAAGTAAGCAAACTCAAGGAGGATAAAAATGGGTAAAATAATTGGAATAGATTTGGGAACATCAAATTCAGCTGCTTCTGTATTGCAAGGGGGAAGGCCAGTAATGATCCCCAGCAGTGAGGGAGCTTCGTTATATGGAAAAGCATTTCCTTCAGTAGTTGCGTTTGCTAAAGATGGAAAAATGTTTGTTGGTGAGCCAGCAAGAAGACAGGCAATAAGCAATCCTGAAGGAACAATAATGGCTGCAAAGAGAAAGATGGGTTCTAGCTTTAAATATGAGGTTCATAATAAAAGTTATACACCCCAGCAAATTTCTGCTTTTATTCTACAGAAGATAAAGAGAGATGCTGAATCCTTTTTAGGAGATAAAGTTGAGAAAGCTGTAATAACAGTGCCTGCTTATTTTGATGATGACCAGAGGCAAGCTACTAAGGATGCAGGAACTATAGCGGGATTGGAAGTAGTGAGAATAGTTAATGAACCAACTGCTGCCTCTTTAGCTTATGGCTTAGACAAGAAAGAGGGCGATGCAAAGATTTTAGTATTTGACTTAGGTGGTGGAACTCTAGACGTTACAATAATGGAATTTGGTGGCGGAGTTTTTGAAGTTAAAGCGACATCTGGAGATACAAGCCTTGGTGGAACAGACATGGATCAGACTGTTATGAACTTTGTTTTAAAAGAATTTGAGAAAGAATCAGGAGTTGACTTAAGTGATGATGCAACTGCTCTGCAAAGAATCAGAGAAGCTGCTGAAAAAGCAAAAATAGAATTGTCTACAGTAGTTGAAACTGACATCAATCTGCCTTTTATCACTGCAACTGATAAAGGGCCTAAACATTTGACTATGAAATTGACAAGAGCGCAACTGGAAAAATTAATTGATCCTTTAGTGCAGAGATGCAAAAAACCCGTTGAGCAGGCCTTGAAAGATTCAGGATTGAAAAAAGAAGAAGTAGATGAAATTATTTTAGTTGGCGGACCTACAAGAATGCCTGTGATAAAACAATTTGTTGAAAATTTATTAAACAAGAAAGCTGAGGGAGGAGTAGACCCTATGGAATGTGTTGCGATTGGGGCAGCTATTCAAGCAGGAGTTTTAGCAGGAGATGTTAAGGATGTACTATTGTTAGATGTAACCCCTTTAACTCTGGGAATTGAGACATTAGGTGGAATAAGAACTCCTTTAATCCAGAGAAACACTACAATCCCGACTAAGAGAGCTCAGATATTTTCAACTGCAGCTGATAATCAGCCTAGTGTTGAAATTAATGTTTTGCAGGGAGAAAGAGAAATGGCCCAGGATAATAAGGGTTTAGGGAGATTCATATTAACAGGAATACCTCCATCTCCTAGAGGGATACCTCAAGTGGAAGTCACTTTTGATATAGATGCGAATGGGATCATAAATGTCTCTGCAAAAGACTTAGGAACTGGAAAACAGCAAAGTATTAGGATTTCTGGAAGTCTAAAATTAGATGAAAAGGAGATTGAAAGAATGAGAAAGGAAGCTGAGCAATTTGCTGAGGAAGACAAAACAAGAAAAGAGCTTATCGAAATTAAGAATCAGGCAGACTCTGTAGTTTATTCAACTGAGCAAATGATATCAGAATATGGAGACAAGGTTGACAAGGAAACTAAAGAAAAAGTCCAGAAAGAAGTGGTGGAGATTAGGGAAGTTATAAAAACAGATGATGCATCAAAAATCAAAAAGAAGTTAGAAGAGGCTAATAAAGTGATTCAGGAAATTGGCATGAAAATGTATCAAGAAGCAGATAAAACTTCTCAGGAAACAAAAGAAGAAAAAAAAGATGATACAATAGATGCAGAGGTTGTTGAAGAGGACAAGAATGAAAAAAAGTGATATGATAAGAGAGCTACAAGATGGAGTAGTTTTCTCTGGAAGGCATTATACGTCTACAGATTCTAATGGCAGACTGTGGATTCCCAAACCTATGTGTTGCAATCCTACTGATTTGGGAACCCATATTGAACTACCTCTTAAGGGTGCTGTTTATCTTAGAAAAGAGGTTTATGGAATATACGCTACTCTTTTATCTAAGCATTTATACGATTATGCTTTTGCAAAAGATGACGACGACTCGGTTAGAATCAATTTTTTTGCTGATGGAAAGTTTGCTACTATCAGGGATAATGGAGGAGAGGGGGATAATGGGTCTAGGAGGATTACCCTAGGTAAACCTTTGGCAAGTTTAGAGGTTGTTTTAGAAGGTCAGGCGCATTTCTTTAGAATTATTCCTGATTTTAATTCTCTTAGAGAGAGAGGAATGACTTGGGAAACTTTTGAATTTGGAAAGCATACTAAAGATTATCAAGAAGAATGACAAAACGAGATTACTATGAAATTTTGGGAGTAAGCAAAACATCTAACAAGGAAGATGTTAAAAAGGCTTATAAAAAATTAGCATTGCAACACCACCCTGATAAAGGGGGAGATGCTGAAAAATTCAAAGAGATTTCTGAAGCTTATGCTGTTTTAAGCGATGATACAAAAAGGCAGCAATATAACCAGTTTGGGCATGCTGGATTTGACCAGAGGTATAGCCAAGAAGATATTTTCAGGAATGTGAATTTTGATGATATTTTTAATGAAGTATTTGGAAGGAGAGGAGATAACATCTTTGACATGTTTTTTGGTGGAAGCAGAGAAAGAAGAGGGAATGATTTGAGGTATGATCTGGAGATAAATTTTGAAGAAGCGGCTTTTGGTGTTGAGAAAAAAATTAAGATTCCTAAATTAATCCAATGCAATGAGTGCGAGGGAACAGGAGCTGATAGAGGGCATTTAGTCAAATGTGCAACTTGCAATGGAGCGGGAGAAACTAGAAAAACTACAAGAACCCCTTTTGGTGTTTTTAGCCAAATAACAACATGCAGGGAATGTGACGGATATGGGGAAGTTGCAAAATCTAAATGCAAAACCTGCAATGGTTCTGGATTGTTAGAAGATAATAAAACAATCACAGTAAAGATTCCTGCTGGCGTTGAAAATGGCAATAGAATTAGAGTTCCAAGTTCTGGAGAAGCTATTAAAAACGGAAAAACTGGTGATCTTTATATTTATTTGAGAGTAAAACCTCATGAAATTTTTGAAAGAAGAGGCAATGATATTTATCTGCAAATGCCTTTAAGCTTTAGCCAGGCTGCTTTAGGAGACCAAATTCAAATTCCGACTCTAAAAGGAAACATAAAAATTAAAATTCCTGGAGGGACACAAACAGGAACTACTTTTAGACTTAAGGATAAAGGAATTGAAACCTTAAGAGGAAATGGAGATCAGTATGTACAAATATTGATCAGGACTCCAACTAAACTAACTGCCAAGCAGAAGAAATTGTTAAAAGAATTTGCTGCAGAAAATAAAGAGACTTTAAAAATAGAGAAAGGATTTTTTGAAAAGATTATTGAAGGATTTTAAGATTCTTCTTCTCCTTCATACCCTTCCATAAATCCTGCTTCCCAATCTTCTATTTCATCATCATACAACTGAGACTCTCTACCTTCTTCTGTGTAAACATCTTCTTGTTGTGCTAATTCATCTTCATAATTCTTCTTTCTTTTCATGCAACATCACCTTATTTTTTCACAATCGTTAAGTATATATAGTTAATCTATATACAAGATATATACTATATATCTTATGGAAAAATTCAGAAAAATAATAAAATTTGGAACTTCATCTTATGTTTTATCTTTACCTAGTGAGTGGACTAAAAAAAATAAACTAGGAAAAGGGGATCTGATTTCTATTTCTGAAAATATAAACAATGAACTCGTTTTGAGTATACCTTCTAAAGAGAAATCTATGCAAAAAAGAGAAGTTGTAATTCATGTAGGGAATAAAGATCTAACAAGAATCAAAAGAGAGCTTATTTCTGCTTACATCAATAACTATGGGATTATAAGAATTCAAGGAAAGATTTCTAGCGATTATGTTGAAGAAATAAGATCCATTCTTAAGGGTCTGACTGCATTGGAACTTGTTGAACAGACCTCAGATTCTTTAGTCACTAAAGACTTCTTGGATATTAGTGAAATCACTTTTCAAGAAATTTTGAGGAAAATGGATACTATCACGAGATCTATGATGCTTGATTTAAAAAATATTGCTAAAGAAAATATTTCTAAAAGCATTATAGCAAGAGATGTGGAGGTCAATAGAATGACCTATTTAATTATAAGAACTATGAGGTTTACCTTGGAGTCTCCTAGCTTATCCCATAAGGAAAACAGAGTTAGTATGGCTAACATATTGAATGTTTGGGATGTTGCTTTGAATATAGAGGGAATAGCTGATGATCTTAAGAGAACATCAAGGGAAGTCTCTAGAATGAAGACCTCTCCTGACTTCCTTAAGGAACTACTTAAAGTTTTTGAGGAAATTGAAAAATTTTACCTTGAGACCATGAAATCTTATTATGCCCATGATACAGAACTAGCTTTTTGTCTTTCTCTCACAAAATCAAGACTTTCTCAAAGGTGCAATGAGCTGCATGAGACGGTCTGGAATGTAAAGTATGCCCCTATTATTTTAGAAAACTTTAAAAGTATAATCTCTTCTATCCATAACTTGGGGAGAAGAGTTTATAGTTAAATCCAAATGTTTTTAAGTTTTTTTACTTGCTACATCCCATACCTATTAGAGTGACACAAGTTCTACATTCTCAAAAATGGAATCATGTAGATTCTGGTAATGGTAAAACTACTGATTTATCATATCTACCTGATCTAAGTTATTATAGAAGAATTCTTTTGACAGATGAACGAAACAGAACAGCTTTGGCTAAACGCTCATTAGATTTTGATATTGCTGTAAGTGTTGAATATAGGGATCCTCCTCTAAGCGGGTTATTGAGCAGGACAAGACTTCATAGAGTTACTTTTAGGGATAGTGAATCAAGAAATTTACCTCTTGAGGTTTTGCTAAAGGTTGCGCATTCGGGATTTGATGTAGTAGACACTGCTAGAAGACATCATCCTGAATTGAATGAAGCTATGATCTACCAGTATGACCAAATGAGATTTTGGAATAGTATAGGATTACCTGCCCCTCTTGTTTTTGATTTAATTGAAGAAGAACATAAAGGCGTTCCCCATTATTATCTTGCTATGGAATTCTGGGATGGAGTCACGCATGACCTTAATGCTCTTGCATTATCACAATATGCAAAAGATACTGTTGGAAAAAATCAAGAAGACTTTGTAGAAAGTGAGAAAGATCAGATTGTTAGGTCAAGTTTAGAGACTATAAGGCTATTTCATGTTATTGGAACTAAGGAATTAAGAAGTAGAGGACATGGTTTACCCTTTGTTCCGGAAAATTTGGAGCAATATTTTATTGAAGACAGAGGCAGACGTTATTTTGATAGATACCTTAGATTAAGACTAGAACAGGGATTAGGATCGAACTATTCTGAAGATCTTAATACAATTCTAGGCATTTTTTGCGGGTTATTAAAGCCGCTTATTGAACCTTTTCATGATAAACGGGCACTTCTTTACTCTCAGGGAGACGAATACCTTCATCATTTACAGTATAGGCAGACTAATGGGAACCGAATTACTGGTATGTTCGATTCAGATCATGTAATGATGACAAGACCGGAATACTCTCTTGCAAAACTGCTGACTTCACATCTTTTGAATTTAAGTCTTGACCAAGAATTAGCCTATGTTGAAAATGTGTTTTTAGATGCTCCTCAAGGAGAAAGATATAGCGAGGTTATCAAAACTGGAAATATTATTAGGGATTATGTGCTTGTTTCACTAGCTACTCGGCTATTTGATATTGGGAAAAGAGCATCTGATGCCTTGGTTAATGATCAAAGAAATGCGAGATTTGTTACTGGAGTAGTGTTTAGGCCTCATAAGATTACTTTTCCTCTAAAAGAATATACTCCTGTTTCAGCGAGGTATCCTACTGTTAGTGAATCTCTTACTACTCAAACTAAGGCACTTCAGGAAAGATTAAATAAGGTTGAGCAAGGGAGACTTGATAATGCGTTATTTCCTAAAGATAAAGAAGTTATAAAAGAATTACACTACTTTTTGGATCGTTATAGCTTTTTATAAATTTACTACTTATTAATAACTAAAATAATAAGATTTATAAACTTGGTTTTCTTTGTATTTAATAAGAAACCTTAAAAATGAAAATAGGAATAACCTCTCAGGAATATGATGCAAACAAGATCCCTAATATGTCTACTTACTGGACACGTAGATCATGGAAAATCTCAGATAATCGAAACTATATCAAAAAAGAGAATTTTAGATAAGGAAGCGGGGAGAATAACCCAAAAAATTAGCGCTGTCAAGGTTGATTTAAAGGACATTAATTCTTTGGCAGGAGGGATATTAAAAAATTTAAAAACAAAAATTAAGATTCCTGGTTTTTTGTTCATTGACAGCCCTGGGCATGCTGCTTTTACTAATTTAAGAAAAAGAGGGGGGAATTTAGCTGATATTGCTATCTTAGTGATTGATGCAAATGAAGGTATTTTAGCTCAAACACAAGAAGCTATTGAAATTTTGAGAAAATGTAAGACTCCTTTTATTATTGCTTTGAATAAAATTGACTTAATAACAGGATGGAGACAAAATACTGGGAAAGACATCTTGGCTAATATTAATTCTCAAACAGAAAATGTCAGGAACCAACTAGACAATCAATTGTATACTACTGTTGGCAAGTTATATGAACTTGGATTTAACGCTGAGAGATTTGATAGGGTAAATGATTATACAAAACAAGTAGCTATTGTTCCTATCTCCGCCAAGACCACAGAAGGATTGCAGGAATTATTGGCTGTTTTAGTCGGGCTGGCACAAAAGTATTTAGAACATGAGCTGAATGTTGAGCTTTCTAATGGTGGGAAAGGCGTAGTTTTGGAAGTTAGAGAAGACAAGGGTCTTGGAACTGTGTTGGATGTTGTTTTATACGATGGAAAAATTGCTATAAATGATGAATTTGTTATTGGTGGTATTGATGAACCTATTGTAAGCAGAGTTAGAAATATTTTTGAAATGAAGAAACCAGTTGAAAAAGTCCAGGCTGCTGCAAATATTACTTTAATCGCTCCTAACCTTGAATATGCTTGTGCAGGAATGCCTCTAGCAGTTGCTGACAAACAAAGTGATTTAGCTAAATTGAAAAAGGAAGTTCAGGAGCAAGTTGAGGAAGTAGTTATTGAAACTGGGAAAGAAGGCATTGTTGTTAAAGCTGATAGTTTAGGAAGCTTGGAGGCTTTAGTTTCTTTGTTGAAAGACAGGAAAATTTCTATTAAGAGGGCGAGTGTAGGAGAAATTTGCAAGAGAGATATTGCTGAAGCTGAAGCACAAAAAGATGAGATCAACAAAGTTATTGTTGGGTTTAATATAAAACAGGTTAAAGAAGGGGTGCATGTCATTACCTCTGATGTTATTTATACTATTATCGAGAAATTTGAAAAGTTGAGAGAGAGCATTAGAAAAGATTTAGAAGTTAAAAAATTAGAAAGATTGACAAGACCTTGCAAGATTTATATTATACCTAGTTATGTTTTTAGGCAGAGCAATCCTGCTGTTGTTGGTGTTGAAATTTTAAGTGGAACTCTAAGGGCTACAATTTCTTTAATGAATGGAACAGGGAAAAGGATAACAGAAGTGAAGAGCATTCAGGAAGAAGGGAAAAATGTTCAGGAAGCTGGGAAAGGAAAACAAGTTGCGATTTCCCTGCCTGGAGTTATTGTTGGAAGGCAGATAGTTGAAGGACAAGTTTTGGTTTCTGATCTTAATGAAGAAGAGTTTAGAAAGTTAAAGGAGATGAAGACTTTTTTGACTAGTGATGAAATTAACTTATTAAAAGAGATTGCTGAATCAAAAAGAAAAAACAATCCTATGTGGGGGATCTAAGAAAACTTTAAAAAGGGTTTTTATTAAGAAAGGCTATGGCAGAACTTAAGATTGTGATAGGATGTAAAGAAAAGAGTTATAGCAAAGGATTAAATGATGATGAAAGTTCTTTATTTTTAAATAAAAAGATGGGTGAAAAAGTTGAAGGGGGAAATTTTGGTTTTCCTGGGTATGAAATGGAGATTACTGGAGGGAGTGATAAGGCTGGGTTTCCTATGAGATATGATTTAAGAGGTATTCATAGAAAAAAGATTCTTTCTATTAAAGGGCAAGGGCTTAAGGTCGTAGGAAGGGGGATTAGAAAAAGAAAAACTGTTGTCGGGAATACTATAGGACAGCATATTGCTCAAGTTAATTTGAAAGTTTTGAAAGAAGGAAAAGACAGTTTAGCTAAGATTCTAGGAAAAGAAGAGAAAGTTGAAGAGAAAAAGGAAGTTAAGGAAGAATAATTATAGAATCTTATTTGATGAAAAATAAAGCTTATTTTAACCTTTTTTTAGAAATTTAAAAAAGTCATTGATTTCTTTATAAATCTTTGCATACTTAAAATTTTTTTTGGCTTTCAGAAGGCTCAATTCCTTCGAATTTGGGCATTTTAGCTTGGGAAAAGTATATAAATTTGAAGTGAGTTTTTTAATAAAAGAGGTTAAAAAATTAACCTAAAAATTTCTTTTTAGGAAATCTTATTATGGAACAAAAACCTACTTATGGGGCTGAAAGTATTCAGGTATTGAAGGGCTTAGAAGCAGTTCAGCGACGTCCTGCGATGTTCATAGGAGATATAGGACAAAGAGGGTTACATCATTTAGTTTATGAAGTATTAGACAATAGTGTGGATGAGGCTCTAGCTGGATATTGCACCCATATTATGGTTATAGTCCATCAGGATGGTGCAGTAAGTGTTGAAGATGATGGAAGAGGAATTCCTGTTGATGTTCATCCAGAAGAAAAGAAAAGTGCTTTAGAAGTGGTAATGACGATACTACATGCAGGAGGAAAGTTTGATAAAAAAAGTTATCAGGTTTCTGGAGGATTACATGGGGTAGGAATTTCTGTTGTGAATGCTTTATCTAAAATGCTAGTTGTTCAGGTTAAAAGAGACGGAAAAATCCATCAGCAAACTTATTCTAGAGGGAATAAGACAAGTGAAGTCAATATTATTGGGAATACTAAAGAAACTGGAACTTTGGTAAAATTCTATCCAGATGAAGAAATTTTTCCTGAAACAGAATTTAAGTATGATATTTTGACAGGCAGGTTAAAGGAACTAGCTTTTTTAAATAAAAACTTGAAAATTGAGATATTGGATGAGAGAACATCTAAACATGAAGTCTTCCAGTATGAAGGAGGAATTAAAAGTTTTGTTGAAAGCTTGAATTTGGGGAGAGTTGCGCTGCATCCTGTGATCTATTTTGAGACTAATGGCAAAGAAAAGATTCAAGCTGAAATTGCTATGCAGTATAATAACAGCTATGCTGAAGTTACTCATAGTTTTGTGAATATGATTCATACAATAGAAGGAGGGACTCATGAAGAAGGATGGAGAACTGCTCTAACAAGAACCATTAATGATTATACCAAGAAAAACAAGATTAGCGATATTAAGTTAATAGGAGAAGATGCAAGAGAAGGATTGACAACTGTTATTTCTGTGAGGGTGCCAGAGCCGCAATTTGAAGGGCAGACAAAAACAAAATTAGGAAACTCTGAGGTCAAGGGGTTAGTGAGCTCTATTGTTTATGATAAACTGGGAACTTTTTTTGAGGAAAATCCTACTATTGCGAAATTAGTCGTTCAGAAAATTGTTGATGCCGCTAAATCTAGGGAAGCTGCTAGGAAAGCTAGGGAATTAACCAGAAGAAAATCTGCATTGGAATCTGGAAGTTTGCCTGGTAAACTAGCTGACTGCCAGGAGAGAGATGCTGCTAGAGCTGAAATATTTATTGTTGAGGGAGATTCAGCTGCCGGGACTGCTGTTGGCGGGAGAGACAGAAAAACACAGGCAATATTGCCTTTGTGGGGGAAGATGCTAAATGTTGAGAAATCTAGAATTGACAAGGTATTTGGAAATGATAAATTACAACCTTTGATTTTGTCTTTGGGCTGTGGAATAGGAGAAGAATTTAATATTGATAAGGTGAGATATCATAAGATTGTCATAATGGCCGATTCCGATGTGGATGGCCATCACATATCAACTTTACTTTTAACTTTTTTTTATAGATACATGAGACCTTTAATTGATAGGGGATATGTATATGTTGCTATGGCTCCTTTATTTAAAATTAAAAAAGGAAAAGATGAGACTTATGCTTATGATGAGAAAGAAAGGGACAAAGTATTGGATCAGATAGGAAGAGAGGGTGTTGGCATTCAAAGATATAAGGGGCTTGGAGAGATGAATGCAGATCAATTATGGGAAACTACTTTGAACCCTGAAAAGAGGTATATGAAACAGATAACTATTGATGATGCAGCTGTTGCAGACCAAATGTTTTCAATTTTAATGGGCGAGGAAGTTGGACCTAGAAGAGACTTCATATTTGAGCATGCTAATGAGGTAAAGAATCTGGATGTGTAAAATGGAAACAGAAAGCTATGTTACTGAGTTTTTAAGACATTATAGGAATAGGGACTATAGAAGAGCATGTGATGTTTTTTTAAAGTATGGAGATGATTTAGTAGCAAGACTTGGTAGAGAGGATGTACCAGAAATTTTTACTGAATTTATACTTTTTGGCATGATACCTGAAGCTACAGAGTTATATCAGTCAGCTAAAAGGTTAGGTAGAAATGATTTAGTGATGGGAATGGACATGGAACTTTTCCTTTTAGATTTAGGTGCAGCTAAAGGAAGAATGATTACAAAGAAAAATTAAATTAGAAAATGCCTGAAAAAATACAGCAAAAATTAATTGAAGAAGAAATGAAGGAGAGTTATATAGATTATGCTATGTCTGTGATAACAGCGAGGGCATTGCCAGATGTTAATGATGGATTAAAACCTGTGCATAGGAGAATTTTATACGCTATGCATAAAGCGGGATTGCAACATAGCAAACCTTTTAGGAAAAGTGCTAGAGTTGTTGGAGATGTTTTAGGAAGATATCATCCACATGGTGACATGGCAGTTTATGATTCTTTAGTCAGAATGGCCCAGGATTTTTCATTAAGATATCCTTTAGTTCAAGGACAAGGAAATTTCGGCAGCATTGATGGATATCCTGCTGCTGCGCAAAGGTATACTGAATGTAAGTTAACTCCAATTGCGGAAGAAATGCTAGAGGATATTGATAAAGATACTGTGAAGTTTGTGCCTAACTATGATGAAAGCTATAAAGAGCCAATTGTATTGCCTGGAAAAATTCCAAATTTGTTGATAAATGGAACTACGGGAATTGCAGTTGGAATGGTGTCAAGCATTCCTCCCCATAATTTAAGAGAAATTTCAGATGCTATTATTGCTTTAATTGATAATCCTGAATTGAAAACAGATGGATTAATGCATCATGTTAAGGGACCTGATTTTCCGACTCACGGAATTATTTTAGGGAGGGAGGGAATAAGAAGAGCATACAAGACTGGAAGAGGAAAATTAAAAGTAAAAGCTAAATGTGAGTTTGAAAAAGACAAGATCGTTGTTTCTGAAATTCCTTATCAAGTAAATAAGAAAATGCTGATTGAAAGCATTGTTGAGCTGGTAAAAGAGAAGAGAATAGAAGGCATTAAGGATATCAGGGATGAAAGTGACAGGAAAGGAATGAGGATTGTTTTGGAATTAAAAGATAATGCAAATAATGAAGTTGTTCTGAACCAATTGTACAAGCATACCCAATTACAATCTACTTTTAGCGTTATAATGACTGCATTAGTTGCAGGACAACCTAAAACTATGAGTTTGAGAAGTATGATTAATTTTTTTATTCAACATAGGAAAAGAGTTATCACAAGAAGAACGCAATTTGACCTGAAGAAAGCTGAGGAAAGAGTTCATATTTTAGAAGGATTAAAAGTAGCTTTGAAAAATATTGATAGTGTTGTGAAGGATATTAAGGGAAGTAAGGATGTTGAGTCTGCCAAGCTTCTTTTAATGCGGAATTATACTCTAACTGAAATTCAAAGCCAGTCAATATTAGAGATGAGGTTGCAGAGATTAACAAGCTTGGAGCAGAGCAAAATTGAAGAGGAGTTTAAACAGTTATTGGATTTAATTAAGGAGTTAAGAGATATTTTAGCTTCTGAAGAGAGGGTTTTAGGTATAATCAAAAGAGAAACTTTGGAGTTAAAACAGAAATATGGAGATGAGAGAAGAACAGTCATTGTTGAAGAGGATGCTAGTGAAATTGAGGATGAAGACTTAATAAAAAATGAAGAGATAATTATCACTGCAACAAGAGATGGCTATATCAAACAGACTTTGTTAGAGGAATACAGGCAACAGAAAAGAGGAGGAACTGGAATAATTGCTACGGAAAAGAAAGAAGAAGACATTGTGGAACATTTGTTTTCAACTAAAAGCCATAATCATTTGTTGTTTTTTACTAATGCAGGGAGAGTTTATTGGCTTAAGGCTTATAAAATTCCTAAGGGAAGCAGATATGCAAAAGGAAAAGCAATTGTTAATCTGTTTAAGTTAAATGAGGGAGAAAAGGTTAATGCTATTCTGCCGATTGCTAGTTTAGAGAGAGAAAGCTATATCATGTTTGCGACTAAATCCGGGAAAGTGAAAAAAACGCCTTTGAAATCTTTTTCAAGACCTAGAAAAGTGGGAATTAAAGCTGTTAAACTAGAGGAAAAAGATGAAGTTGTTTCTGTGAAATTGACACCTGGAAATTTGGAGATAATAGTAGGAAGCAAGAAGGGAAATGCTGTCAAGTTTAATGAAACAGACGTGAGAGTCATGGGAAGAAATGCTTCTGGTGTGAGGGGGATAAGATTAGGAGATAAAGATGAGCTAATTGGAATGGAAATTGCAAATCCTGAAGCTACTCTGTTAACTGTAACTGAAAAAGGTTTTGGAAAGAGGACTGATATCAATGAATATAGATTAACTAGAAGAGGTGGGAAAGGCGTGAGAAACATTAAAATCACTGAGAAAAATGGAAGTGTTGTAGGAATTAAAACAGTCAAGGATGAAGATGAAACTATGTTTATCACCCAGAATGGCGTTGTCATAAGAACTACTGTTAAAGGCATTAGTAAAATAGGAAGGAATACACAAGGAGTTAGATTAATAAAATTAAGAGAAGGAGATAAAGTTAAGACTGTTACAAGAATTATTTCTAGAGTTTAGTTTTAAAATGTTGAACTACCCATGCTTTAAAGTCGTCCATTACTATTCTTTCTCTTTCACTTTCTTTCATATATTCTATTTCTTCACAAGTTAAACTACCTTCATATCCCCTATACCTTGGAAAATGTTTATGCGCTTCAAAAACAGGAATTCCAACATCTTGAGGAGATTTAAATCCTAAATTTCCTATAGAATTAATATCCCCATGCCCCACAGGAATTATTAATCCACTTATTTCTAATCTATTGAGATATATTCTTGCGGTATGAAGATTACGCTCATAAATAACCACTGGTAATCCTATTTCTCTTTCCACTATCCCTTTAATATAATTATTATCTCTCCTTACACGAACTGGTTCTGTTGTCCCATGTAACCTCCTTCTTAGTTCATCTGCTAAAATAGTATAACTACCTTCCATAACCTCATGGTATTCTACAGAATCACTTGTTACTAAGAAAACCTTCATTCCATTTCTTATATTTTGTTTCTGAGTCATGTAATTTAATATTTAGAAAATGTTATAAAACTATAGTAAAATTGAAGCTAGAGCATTTAAGCCGAACATCATTAATATTGCTATTCCTAAAACTGTGAAATAAACTGTTTTATTCCAGGCTAATACTTTTTTACCGTCTAATGGACCAAAGGGTAGCATGTTGAATATTGCAAGCCACGTATTTACTGAAATTCCATATTGAGCTATTGTGATAACTAAGCTATTTGAGCTTATAATTAACAAGATAAGGAAAAATACTGCTAAAACTAAATTTGTTATTGGTCCTGCTACTGAGATTCTCCCATTTCTTGGAATGCCTACAAACCCTGAAATGAATACTGCACCTGGGGCAGCAAATACCCACTTTGTAAAATAAGATAGAACTATTGCAAAAACTAACATTATGTCCCAGGATCTGAATTCTGCCCAGCAGCCATATCTCTGAGCAACTACTTTATGAGCCAGTTCATGCAATAAAAAACCAAAGCCTACAGCAATTGATGATATAAACAGACTTTTTACTAAACTAGTAGAAGGATCTCTCAGGACAAATGCAAAAGCTATTGAAATTGCTACCCATGCTTTTGTTATGTCTATAATCTCTTTTTTTGAAGTTTTAATTTTTAATTTTTTCATTTTCTAAAGAAGCGAATCCTATTAATCTCCAACGCGCTCCTACATTTCTTGAAATTGTAATCCTATCTGGTTGTGACAAGCAAACAGGAATTTTTAGTGAAACATGAATAATCTCTTTTCTCATTTCTGTCACTGTGCCTACTGTTGCAGCTGAGTTTACATTCAACATTAAAATTTCCCCTTTTTTTATTGGTTCTACTACTAAATTGTCCTTTGCTCCTACAACTCTTTCTAACAGCTTCGGCTTTAAATTAAACTCGTAAAATACCTCTGGTACTTGGTTTTTTAAGCCCATTACATTTCCTGTTAAGTTATCTGATTTTACAATTGATGGATCTAAGGAGGTTAATACACCTGATGAGCCACCTGGAGCCAACTCTTTTACTTCATATTCTCCTGTTTTTAATCCAACAATTCTTGTCATTATCGGTTTCCAAGTTGATTTGTTTTCTTTTTCTATCTTCAATCCGGGTCTAATTTCTATTTCATCATTCAATTTTAATTTTCCCTGTTTTAATGAACCGCCTAAGACCCCCCCCATTAATTGGGTAATATCTGTACCTGGTCTGTTAATGTCAAAACTTCTTGCCACAAAAAATAAAGGAGATTTACTTGAATCTCTTTTTGGCGTTTTTATTACGTCTTGGATTTCTTTTAATAATTCATTTATGTTTATATCATGCAATGCTGATATTGGGATAATTGGTGCTTTTTCTGCTATTGTTCCTTTTGTGAACTCTTTAATTTGCTTATAATTTTCTAGTGCCTGGTCTTCCGCTGTCAAGTCTATTTTGCTTTGGACAATTATAATATTTTTTATTCCTATGATGTCTAAGGCCATTAAGTGCTCTCTTGTTTGAGGTTGGGGACATTCCTCATTTGCTGCTATTAATAATAATGCTCCATCCATGATTGCTGCTCCTGAGAGCATTGTTGCCATTAATGTTTCGTGGCCTGGAGCGTCTATAAAAGAAACTTTTCTTTCAAAAACTGTTTTTGACTTGCAAATTTCACAAGTTCTTTTTGTTGTATAATGGTCTTTTGAGCATTTGTAAACCGATGTATCTGCATAACCTAATCTAATAGTTATTCCTCTCTTTATCTCTTCAGAATGAGTGTCAGTCCATTTTCCTGATAATCTTTCTGTTAAAGTTGTTTTGCCATGGTCCACATGACCGATTAATCCAATATTGACTTCTGGCTGGGATTCCTTTTCTTTGTCCATACCAATAGGCTATTGGAGGCATTTATAAAATTAACTTTATTCAAAACATTTATAACATTTTTTAATTAATTAAGTATATGGGGAAGATTTTAGCAAGATATATTTATCATGACCCTGTACCAGGAAAATTGTTTTTGTTTGATATTGGGGTTGAAGTTTTTGGCAATACACTAGATGAACAGGTTAGAAATGCTGGAGCATATGCAAGGCAAGAACTAAGTTTTGGTGAATCCTTAATTAGGGATACGGGGTTTTTGTTTACTATTGGTTTTATTTGGGGTAATTTGCAATTTAGAAATCCAAGAGTTATTGACCTATATGGATATTCAGGGTCAGGAGCTGATTGCTGGGAAAGTTCTAATCTAGAAGTTACTATGTGGGTAATAAGAGAAAGTGATGGAGAGGAAGGGTATTGGGAAATTTCTGAACCTATGGCATCATGTGAAAGTTCTTTAATAGTTTTAGGAAAAGAAGCAGTTCATAGAAGAAGAACAAGAAACCTTGGGGAGTATGTGAATTCTCATGTGTATTTAATGGAAATGGAACCTTCACATCCTTATGGCTTACTTGACTTAGCCAGAATATAGGGTTCTGTTAACTTAAATAATGATGATTAATCATTACTTATGGAATTTTGATAAAATTCTTAGATTATTTGATGTATGCTGATAACTTCATGAGGGATAACTCTCGGCCTCATTAGATT
>JACQNJ010000020.1 GCA_016203115.1 Candidatus Woesearchaeota archaeon | reverse complement strand
TTGAGTTTATTATCAGCAGTGTTAAGAGAAGGTACGGAGATTATGTGAGATGCCATAAAATCTTCGGTCAAAGAGCAGAAGTATATTCAAGATTGATTCTCTACAATCTTGAATCTTTACCTCTCTTTGAGATTTTCACACATGCCGGAAAGATAGTTTCTGGCAAAAATAACTTATGAGTATTATACTTTTCCTTCTCCTTAGGGTATCAACGAAAGAGATGAAACTAATTGTAAAGGAATTTATAACTTGTTTATGCCGTTGACTAATATGAGAAGAAGAATTTTATTCAATTGTTCTCTTATATCCAATGACATGGTTTCTCCCATCGTGAGATATAGGCTCCCACAACAGACGCCTAGCTGCTTCATCAAAATTTATTTTAAGTACACTTGCCAACTTCTCCTCTCCAGAATAAATGTACAATACGGGGTTTGTACGATGATTATATGTAACTACTCCTTTTAAATTTAGTAACTTGGCAATTTTCTCAGCTAGTATTAATCCACATAGTCCATCTGTTGTTCCTTCTGGAACTCTTGCTCCCCTAATATCTTGTATCTGTGATATAACCATTAAATCTGGATGTCTTAGATAAAAGTTCATGCCGAAGACAGGTATTTCATCTTTACTTCCATCTTTACCTTTTTTGTACAGCTCTATTCTATAGGGCGCAGAAGATATCAGTGTCCTAGATGTATTTGGACCTGTTCCGAATTCTGCCTTAAGTGAATAGCCACTTAGACTTGCATATTCCGCTCTTGTATCTTTTCTTACTGTTGGGACTAGGATTTTATGCATACTTATCCCAAGTTCTCTATCAAGGGAATCAACACCTCTGTGCATTAAGTTTAATTTATCTATATCCCCTTGTTCTAAATACAATCTTGCATATCTTTCAAGAAGTGTTGGGTATACTGAATTTTGTGTAATAGTAAAATCCCTTTCTGCTATTGGTTCCAAAATTGTTACACATAAATCTGTTTTGCTTAATCTTTCAAGTTCCTCTATTGGGGTGTGTGTCAATTCTTCTGTTTCTAGTAGCGCTAGATCATTATCACCCCCTGCTTGAATAGACTGGATTAATGATCTTGCTTTTTGCACATTTTCGTATAAAGTTTCTCTTATAGCTTCATGAATAAATGGTATCAATGCCAACTCGAAATTTTCCACATCACCTGCCAGGGGATCACCCCTTAACTCATCTCTTTTATTCATAAAGTATGGATCAATAGCATCAAACAGAAAAGTCGATTCAATCCCGCCACCCCATGCAAACTCAATGAAATCTGTTAAATCTTGTCCAGTTACAATAGACCAAAGGGGATCTTTTTGCAATGCCCTCATTTCTCTAGCGGTTTCATAAAAAACTCCTCTTAATTCCCCGAATCTTCCTTCACATTTTGGAGCGTGTTTTCTTTCTTTCTTAGCCATAGAGGAAAGCTATTTTTTAGATTTATAAGTTTTACTATTTGTTATTACTTAATAAGGGTTATAAACTACATAATGGAATTTTATGGCTGAACTACTAGGTCTTGTAACATTTATTGTACCTATTTCTTGTCTTCATCCTCATATAAACTCTCCAATGGGTTTTTGACACCTTTAAATTGTTCTTTTGAAAGGTTAATGTACAACTTTGTGGTTTCTAAACTCTCATGGCCCATTAATCCTTGAACTCTTACTATATCCAAACCATCTTCAACTAAATGAGTTCCATAGGCATGCCTAAAGATATGAGAATAAACTCTTTTTGTGATGCCTGCATTTTTGGCTATTTTTTTTATTATTAACTGGAAAGACCTTATTGTATAATGATTGCCATTATTTTTAGAAAATAAGTATGGAGAATTATTTTTTTTAGTTTTTAGATAATCTTCCATGCTACTAACTAACATTCGATTTAATTGGATCATTCTATCCTTGTTTCCCTTTCCTGATTTAACCATACCCGTTAGATTTGCCATATCTAAATCTTCCAACTTCATGTTAACAGCTTCTGATACTCTTAACCCACAAGAATACATTGTTTGAACTATTAATTTATCTCTTAAATTAGAAGTAGAATCTATTATTTTCCTAACTTCTTGCTTGGTTAATACAACCGGAAGTTTCTTACCTACCTTTTTAATTCTTATTTTACTAACTGTGTATTTCTCTAATATTTTTTCATAATAGAAAGAAATTGCAGACCTTGCTAAGTTTAAACTAGATCCTGAGTAGTTTTTTTCTATGCTTAAATGATCTAAGAATTGCTTAATATCTTCAAATAGGATTCTAGAATGTGATTTTCCTGTAAATTTGAATAATTCATTGAGGTAATTCAGGTAAGAATTAATTGTTCTTTGGCTATGGCCCAGTAACTGGAGCTCTCTTTCAACCTTTTGTGACACTTCTTCATTTTTCATCTAATTAGGATTAGATGAATTCACTTATATACTTTACGGAGAAGGCTTGAAAAGGCAAAATTCGAATATTATGTAATATTTAACCTAAACATGAGGTTTAGGGTGGATTTTGTAACATTTTACCTAACAGACTAGAGGGGGTGTGACACTTTATTAAACTATTGTAAGATTAAAACCTTTAATCAATTATCATAACTTTTTATAAATAGATTTAACTAAAACTTTTAATTATTTATCAAATATTTTGTAATTGAAAATTAAGGTACTTGAAAATATCACAAAGTGCTACATATCCTAAATTTATTGATTGAGGAACAGGGGGAGGGAAATCGCTAACTAAAACTAATAAACTTAATCCTGAAATAGGTCGTCTTAAGCTTGATTCATCTTCTGATCTTGTTTCAGTCTGTCTAATTGAGTATATTTCGTCCATGGTGGACATATTAATCTTGAAGTTATATTTAAAGTTTTTGGTAGAATTTAGGCTAGGCTTTTTGTGTAAAATAAATAAGATTGTATATTTAATATCTTGCTTAATTTTACGGAAAAATTCTAAAGAATCGGCTTGAACAAATACCCAAGGTAAGAATACCGTTATCAAATCCTTCATTTTTTGTTATATTCTCTTTTTATCTTTGATTAAAAATTTTAATATTTTACTTTCTTCTTGATTTTTTGCTTCTTCTCTTTTGTTTCTG
Organism: Candidatus Woesearchaeota archaeon; assembly: GCA_016203115.1. Lineage (GTDB taxonomy): Archaea > Nanobdellota > Nanobdellia > SCGC-AAA011-G17 > GW2011-AR20 > JACQNJ01. The sequence continues at coordinate 7,023 of JACQNJ010000020.1, read as the reverse complement.
AGATTAAATCCATACCGTTCTTGGTTATTGCTACAAAACTTTCTTTACCTACTCTTTGTTTTTTTATTAACCCCCATGTATGCAATATGGTTAAGTAATCTGATATAGTCGATCTAACGCTATTGTAAGGCTTTCCAGCATAATGTAAACTTGCTATAGACTTTAATGAAACCTTATTGCTGCTTGTTTGTTTTTGTATTTGATATACAGTTTTGAAGAGATCCAGTTGGGTTTTTGTAAGTGTTGAGAATATCTCACTTTTCTTAACCCTTTCTGGACCCTCTTCTAATGGCAGCTCTTCTTGACGTTTAAAAGTTCTCTTTTCTTCTATCAGAGGAGTAGAAGCTTGTTCTCTTAGGAGTATGCTATTTACAATAGCATTTAATTGGCTCTCTATTTTTAGTAATCTTAGTTCATGCTCTCTTATTTTTAAACGATGGTCTTGATTGTTTTCATGTGTATTTTCTGTCCACTTATGTAGCCTATCGATATCTTCTCTTATGTTAGAAAAGGTCAATTTCAAGATTTCATGAAGCTTTTGAAATCTCTCTTCTGTACTGCTTTCTTTTCTCTTGAACGGCCAAAAAACCATACAAATGTGAGTAATTACTGGTATTTATACCTTTTCATATTTATATTAAAACGTCTTAGACGTCTGTAGACGTATCTCAGACGTCTTAGAAGTTCGTAGACGTCTTAGTAATTTTATGTTTACGTCAATAAATAATGACAAGTAGGTTTTATTAATGTGAGTAACAATGAATTTTATGGTGATAAGTTATTGATTTTTTAATAAAAATGGCGAAAATAAGGGTCTGTTTTAGTGATTTTTACAATAACTTATGAGATATAAGAGATTTGATGGGGGGGTTTAAGATTATTGTCTTGATAATCCTTTAATTACCAAAAATGAGGATTGTCTGACGGGGTGGTGCAATTTGATTATATTTTCTTCTGAAATAAAAGCATAAAGTTAAGATTAGTTAGTTTAGACAAGTTTTCCTAAAAAATGATGGTTGATTAATGATTATCAAATAGGGAGATTTGTGTATTTGGACCACTTTGTCTTAATTTTAATAATTTAGAGGCTAAATTTAGCTCTTTTAGTTCTTTTTTTATAGAAAGTGAGACTTTCTTGTTATATTGCCTTGTTTTATTTATTGGAATCCCTTTGTTTATCATTGAATTAACATAGTTTCTAATGCTAATTTCGGTTAATTTAAGGATTTTTGAGACGTCCTGGTACCTTACGAATCCTTGACCAAGCTCTTCTTCCAACTGGTAAATTGTCATAAAAACCGAGAATTCACGATCGGTTAAGCCACTGAAGAGCTCTTCAAACTCCTTTTTTATTATTTCTAATGATTGATTTTGATTGATGATTGTTGATGATTGTTGATGATTGTTGATTACCCCATTGTTTCCACTGGAAATTTTGTAAAAAAATGCTAATTTATCCTTTATTTCATTTAAAGAGCCTAATATTTCTTTTATTTTAAATTCTATCACTTTTTTATCCTCTTTTTTTGATAGAAGTTCTCTTTTTACTAATTCGATCTCATTTTTGAAGAATTCCATATCCTTTCTTACGTTCTCAAAGGACGCTTTGAGTTTCTCTTCACTAAATTCAACCATTTTTGAGAGTATGGATAAATTGTTTATATGATTAATTGTGATGAAGAATGATTGTTTGATGATTTACTATGATTAGTAATGATGATTAATGATTGATTAGAATTCAGATAAAGATTTTATCTCTTTTTCCTTTGTCTTGGCGTCTTTCCATGAACATTTATCTTTTTTCATTATCTTTAATATCCTCATTTCCTTGTGCATAAGGATAGGGAAACTGTTCCCTTTATATAGAATGTTGAGATGTGTAATAAATTTTTTGTCATAACTTAAGATAGTTAAAATATGCTTATATTATAATTAATTTTATAGTGATTAACCTATATAATCTTGGGGGTTTACAGAAGGAGGAACTATTTTTGGCATTGGAATATGGGAAGGAAGATTTACTTCTTGAGTTAATAGGAGTGCCTTTATGTTTGATCTCCTGAATATAAGATTGATTAATTGCGCTTTTATATCATCTGGAACATCTTTCTTTTCATCCCAGTACTCTTTAATCTCTTTTACCTTGTTTTTATCTTCTGTGTAAATTATACTACCTCCCATGTCTAGAGAGCCTATTTGAGGGGTGTATTTAATAGAAAACTCAAAAAGGAATTTTAGAGCCTTTTGTTTATCCTGAAGTTTTAGCTCGTAATCTTGCATATCTTTTATGCTTACATTATATGTTACTTTGAAATCGCTTCCTTTCTTTACTTCTTCTTCCTTTTTTTCTACACTAAGCTTTTCGTAGTTAAAGCCAACTATTGTCATGCTCTTTGTTTTTATGAGAAGTTATATAAAACTTGTGGATTTTTTTATCAGAAAACTTTTTAATCAAGCTTACACAAACATTAATATGCCATTTGATGTTTTTAAAAAAGAGATTGTTAAAATTCTTTCTCATGCTTTAGGAAAAGAGATAGACTGCTCTGCTATTGAAATCCCCCCTGATCCTTTAATGGGAGATTACGCATTTCCCTGTTTTACCCTTGCTAAAGAGATGAAGGAAGATCCTAATGAAATCGCTCAATCTTTATTGGAAAGAATTAAACCAAATAAGTATATTGATTCCGCTAGGGTGATGGGTCCTTATGTGAATTTTTTTGTTAAGAAAGATGTATTGTTTAATAATGTTCTTCTTGATGTTTTTTCACAAAAGGAAAGATATGGTGAGAAAAAGGTCAAAGGAAAAACTATTTTGTTAGAAGGTTGGCAACCTAATACACACAAAGCTTTTCATATAGGTCATGTAAGGAATGCTGTTCTTGGGGAGAGTGTTGCGAGAATTCTTGAATTTTATGGCTATAAAGTTATAAGAGTTTCTTATATGGGAGATATTGGAGCACATGTAGCAAAATGGATTTGGTATTTTAATAAATTCTACAAAGGGAACATTCCTAAGGAGAATGTGGGCAAGTGGGCTGGGAATCTTTATACTTTAGCTAGCATTAAAGAAGAAGAAAATGAAATGTACAAAGATGAGATAAATGACGTGCATAAAAAACTTGAGGAAGGAGATAAAGAGCTAGTTAGGTTATGGAAAAAAACCAAGGATTTATGCTTGAAGGATTTTTGGAAAATTTATAAGGAGCTTGACTGTAAGATAAAGGATTCTTATTTTGAAAGCGAAGTTGAAATTACTGGAAAGAAGATTGTTAAAAACCTTGTAGAGAAGGGGTTTGCTAAGTATGATGAAGGTGCTATTGTTGCAGATCTTAAGGAATATGGATTAGGATTATTTGTTTTATTGAAAAATAATGGGGCTTCCTTGTATTCCACTAAGGATATTGCCCTTGCCTATCTTAAGTCTAAAAACTATAAATTTGACCTATCCTTGTATATTGTTGCTAGTGAGCAAGAGTTTTATTTTCAGCAGCTTTTTAAGACCCTAGAAATGATAAAATATAAAGATGCTTCTAAATTAAGACATGTTTCTTACGGACTTGTGATGCTAAAAGAAGGAAAAATGTCTTCTAGGGAGGGAAATATAATCCTTTATGATAGCCTCCGAGATAAATTGGTGAAAAAGGCTTCAGATGCAATAAAAGAAAGGAAACTAGATGCAAAGAAGAAAAAGAAGATTATAGAAAGTGTGACTTTTGGTGCTATGAAGTTTACTATGCTGAATCAAGACTCAAACAGGGAAATAATATTTGATCCTGAGCAGGCTTTATCTTTTGAAGGAGAAACTGGGCCTTACATTCAGTATACCTATGCTAGAGCTTGTAGTATTTTAAAGAAGCATGGAAGTAAAGTTAAGGGGAATGTTAATTTTTCTTTGCTGAAGAATGAGGAAGAAAAGAAAATTGTAAAAATTCTTGCTGAGTTCCCTGAAATAGTTGAGAGAGCTGCACTTTCTTATAAACCTAGCTTAATTTGTAAAGAGTTATTGGATCTTAGCCAATCATTTAACGAGTATTATCATAAGCATAAGATATTGCAAGGAGATAAGGAATTAGAGAAGGCTAGGGTTTTGTTAACTTTTTGTGTAAAAAATGTAATAAAGAATGGACTTAACTTAATGAGTATCAAGGTTGTAGATGAAATGTAGTCTATTCCTTTAACCGCATAGCTTATATATTGTTACTCTCTGTTTTGATTGTGAGTAAAATATCTTTGAAAAAAGAGGCTAGAATTAAAGAGGATATATTGAGGCTTCTTTATGATAGATATCCTGGGTTTCATTACACTAATGTTGTTTCTTATGAGATATTGAGGAATAATGAATTTGTTTTAAGACTGCTGGATGAGTTAATGAAAGAAGGACTTGTTTCTTTTATTGATGAAAAGGGTGGTAGGGGAATAAGGAGAAAATGGTCTCTAAAGAAGGAGGTTTTTGAAAGATATAAGGAGTTGCTACCCTAATCTTTTCAAAAGATCTTTTTTTCCTGACCAGTCTAAGGCATGTTTTAATACTTCCTGAATCGTGTTTACTGGAACTATTTCTATCTTTTTTCTGCTTTCTGGAGATAAGACTACATCTTTTAGATTTGTTTGAGGAATTATAACTTTCTTTATTCCTGCTTCTATTGCTGCTTCTATTTTAGGGGTTACTCCCCCTATTGCTAAGACTTCCCCTCTAACTGAGAGAGAACCAGTCATGGCTACTTCTTGTTTTACTGGAATGTCTTTTAATGCAGAAATAATTGCTGTTGCAACTGCTATGGAAGCTGAATCGCCTTCAACTCCAGAATCCGCTGTTTGTAAGAACTGGACGAAAATATCATATTTTTCTTTAATGTCTTCTCCAAAGTTCTTTAAAATAATTGCTGAAACATTTTTTACTGCTTCTTTTGCTATTTTACCAAGCTGGCCTGTTGCTATTATCTCTGATTTTTTGCCCCCTGGTGTGATTTCTGATTCTATAGGCAGCACAATACCTGAAAAGCTTAGTTCTGTGCCTATTACAGCTAATCCATTAACCCTTCCTATTAATGTGCCTGTTGTAACTATAATCTGATATTCTTTCTTTGTCTCTATGTATTTATCTGCTATCTGTTGCTCTAGGGTTCTTGCTAATCTCTTTGCTTTTTCTATATGAACTGGTTCAACTAACTTTAAATTTTCTGAGATTGCTATGTCTCCTGCTGCCCTTACTAAGCCACCTAATTCTCTTAATCTTAGTGTAATTTTTCCTGCTCTTGTGGATCTTTTTCTTGCTTCTTCTGTAATTTTTATAACCGCGGCTTTTGAGAAATGCGGAATTTTTTTATCTTTTTTTACTTCTTGGGCTATGAATTGGGCTATTTTATATTGGTTTTCTGAAGTATCTTCCATTTCATGATCCATGTATACTTCATAACCATAACCCCTGATTCTTGACCTTAATGCTGGATGCATATGTTTTACTGTTTCTAAATTTCCCGAAGCAACTAGGATGAAATCTGTGGGAACAGGGTCACTTCTTGTCATGGATCCTGAAGATCTTTCTGATTGACCTGTGATGGGATATTTCTTTTCCTGCATTGCTGTTAATAGTTCTTGCTGTGATCTTGGAGTAAGATTCGCAATTTCATCTATATATAGGACTCCTCCGTTTGACCTGTGGATAAAACCAGGAATTAAACGTTCATGGGCGGGTGTACCGAGACCTCCACTTTGCAAGGGATCGTGGAGTACATCGCCAAATAATGCACCTGAGTGAGCTCCAGTTGCATCAATAAAGGGGGCTTTCTTAGTTCTTGAGTTATCAATTAAGAGCTTTGGAATCTTGAACTCCCCATTCATCTTTACTCTTTTGTTTATATTTATGAAAATGACAAAAGCGGCTAAGAATATCATTGATGAAATTAAAGAAGCTGCTGCTAAGATATCTCCGTATTGCTTTCTTACCCACCAAGGAGTTATAATTGCTAATATAACTAAAATGAGGAATATTATGTTTTGATTTTTGAATGAAGCTAAAAGTTGTATCTTTGCCTTATCTACAATTACTCTTCCTTGTCCCCTAGAAGTCGTTTTTATCTTTGGGATATTTTCATCTATGTTATTAGGATAAGATAGTACATCTACTAATTTTTCTTTAGGTAGAAGCTCTGCCAGAGCCTGGCCCAAAATGCTTTTTCCTGTGCCTGGCTGGCCTATAAGTAAAACATTTCTCCTCTGTTCTGCTGCTTTTTTTATAATATTTTTAGCGTTTTCTTGTCCTACAACCTGGTCGATAATTCTCTCTGGTACTTTTATTTCTGATGTGGACTTAAAATTAAAGAGATTTTTCGCCATACTAGTTATTTAAACATATAGTTTAAAATCATTTCGTTTGATTATTTACATTAAGAAAAATTAGATTATTTCCTCTTCTGCAATAACAATGTAATCCCCTATTGCTATTACTGAAGAAAAAGGTACCATTAAGAGATTATCTTTATTTTTTTCTAGTTCAAGACCTTCACAGTACCCTGTTGGGTTTTTTAATAAAATATGAATTATTTCCCCAGTTTTCATTTCAAATTCTATGTCTGCTGCTTCACCAAATTTCTTACCTGCTTTTGATACTATCGTTTTTCCCAAAAGTTGCTTAGAATATCTTCTGTCGTCTTCTTTCATATTTATTGCTTAATTTGAACTTGTTTATAAATATTGTTGTTTTTATAAAGTATTAATTGAACCTTTAGTATTTAGTTTTGTTTTTTTTAATAGATATTATTTATTTAACCCTGACACCTTAATTTCTTGTGGAAATTGTGTAGATAGGTTTGTTTCCTATGGAATTTTTTTATTTTAGTAATTCTATTGTTTATAGGCTTAAAACACTATATTAGACTTATTTTGACTCTTTTGATATTTTTTTATTTTTATTTATTAGTAACTAATTTATTGTAAAATTGGTTTATATGGCTTATTATCTTATTATATCAGTATTTTTACTTTTTATCTTTATTTTTTATATATAAGTTTTTCTATAGT